>JAGCAK010000119.1 GCA_017652745.1 Lachnospiraceae bacterium | reverse complement strand
TATATCTCCATATTGTGCATACAGGATCGTATTGATCGCATCTTTCAGGCCAAATCCGACCAAAAGCAGCGCGGTGGACCCGCAAATACCAAACAGCGTCATAAAGAGCCGTTTCTTGTAGCGGACAAAATTCCGGAGTGCATTTTTCCAGGTAAATCTGATCTTTCTCCACAAGGAAGGGATCCGTTCCAAAAGAAGTTTCCTGGCTTGTTTCGGAGAAACCGGCCGCATAAGGGAGGCAGGGACCTCCATCAGGGATTTGGTGCAGGCAAACAAAGTTGCTGCCATAATGCAGACTAGTGCTGCCCCTCCCGCTACCAGACAATGCTCCAGAGAATACGGGTAAACAAGGACCTCGATATTCGGATACAGCAGCTTATAGACATGAAGGATAACGTACGGCAGAACTTTACTGCCTACCAGAGCGCCGCCTACAGACCCCAGTGCCGTAGCCAGGAGTGCATACAGCAGATACTTACGCATAATGGATGCTTTACTGTATCCCAGCGCTTTCAGAGTACCGATCGTGGTGCGTTCTTCGTCCACCATACGGGTCATTGTCGTCAGACAGACCAGTGCGGCGACAATAAAGAAGATGACAGGAAAGACCTTACCTATGTTTCCGATCCGTTCCGCGTCAGATTTATAGGACGAATATTCGGTCAGATAATTGCGGCTCAGAACATACCATTCAGAACGCTCGATCTTGGAGATCTGCTGCTCGGCATCGTCTAATTCTTCTTCTGCTTCTTTCAGCTTTGCTTCCCCATCCGCAATTTCTTTTTCCGCATCTTTTAGTTTCTTCTCTCCATCCTCTATTTCTTTTTTAGCTGAGGCAACATCTGCTTCCGCCTGATAGAGCTGAATCTTTGCATTTTCCAGTTCTGCCTCTTTTGCCGCAATCTGTGCCCATGCATCATCCAGCTGGCGCTGCCCATCGGCAATCTTAGCATCTACTTCGGCTTTCAACCCGTTGATGATCTCGTTCAGACCATCCAGACCGACATATTCTCCGGTCATTTCATAAATAAACTGTTTGATCTCTTCAATAGCTTGGGAATCGATCGGAAAATGCTCTTCCACGTATGTTTTTACATATTCCAGTTCCTGCAGATGAAAGCTGATTTCTGCCTCTGCTACAGCTTTCTGGATCAGGAATTCCTGTCTTGCCTCTTCATACTGCTTTTTCGCATCATCTAAGGCAGCTTGTCCGGCATTGATCTGTGCCCATCCATTCTCAATCTCGGCACTTCCGCTGTTTACCTGTGCCTTTGCATCCTCCAGCTTTTGTTTTCCATCAGCGTATTCTTTTTTGGCATCGTCCAGCTTCTTTTTCCCGTCTTCATATTCCTTTTTCGCTTCATCCAGCTTTTCATTTGCCTCACTGATCACACTGTCATAGCGGATCTTTTCCTGTGCCGGGGCAATCTCTTTGATCTGGTCCGTTTCCTCTTTGATCAGATCAGTATAAGGATCCGAATAACACTGCAGATCCTTTGCGCCCTCAACCAGAATATCTGCTTCCGTATACACATCCAGAAGGAATACTTCCGGCTTTACGATCATCAGACCTTCCACCCGGCCTGAGCCAATGGCTGAATTACCCATAGACATGGAAAGATAAGCGGACGAGACAAAGCTTCCTGTTACCACAAACTTGTTTTCAGAAATGACTTCCAGCGGATCTGTATCGTTTCCGGAAAACAGCTCGATCTCGCTGCCTATCCTGTAATCCCGCATATTCATATAGTAATCGTCAATCAGACATTCATTTTCTTTCTGCGGCATTTTGCCGGATTTCAGGACAATATCGTTGATCCCGTCCGTCTGTGCCATCACATGGACGACATACTGCTGATCATCAAGTTTGCAAAGGAAATCGTATCCATAAGTTCCAACAACCTTATCCACACCCTTTACTTTAGATAATGCGGCGACATCGTCTTTTGTAATACCCAATGCGGACATGACGCGGATATCGGCCAGATTTGTCTGGTCATAAAAGGTATCAGCGCTGACCTGCATGTCCGGATGGCAGGAACGGATGCCTGCATAAAAGGCAACACCAATGAACACAATAAGAAAAAGGGACACGAAACGTCCCACAGAATTTTTGATTTCCCGAAATACATCCTTGTGGAGTATCTTCAATGCCTTTTTCCTACCATTCTATCTCGTCAATGGAAACTGGAGTCTCGTTCATTTCGATCTTTTCAACTTTTCCGTTTTTAATATTGATGATTCGGTCAGCCATCGGAGCGATTGCCTGGTTATGAGTGATCACGATGACTGTCATTCCTTTTTCTTTACACATATCAGAAAGCAGTTTCAGGATCGTTTTTCCTGTATTGTAATCTAAGGCACCGGTTGGTTCATCGCAGAGCATCAGCTTTGGATTTTTAGCCAATGCACGGGCGATTGAAACTCTCTGCTGCTCCCCTCCGGAAAGCTGCGCAGGAAAGTTATCCAACCGCTCCGAAAGGCCCACTTCTTCCATAATATCTTTCGCATTCAGCGGGTTCTTACTGATCTGGTTTGCCAGTTCCACATTTTCCAGTGCAGTAAAGTTTGGAACCAGATTATAAAACTGAAAAACAAAGCCGACATCAAACCGGCGGTATTTTGTCAGCTGTTTTGCATTGTATTTGGAAATATCTGCTCCATCCACCCAGATCTCACCGGATGTAATGGTATCCATTCCTCCGAGCATGTTCAGAACAGTCGTTTTTCCGGCACCGGATGGCCCGACAATGACGACAAATTCTCCTTTTTCGATCTCAAAATTCATTCCGTCAACTGCGCGCAGTGTGACGGCACCGGAAGAGGCATATTCCTTTACGACATTTTTCAGTTCTATATAACTCATAATTCTCTGGTCAACGCCTTATTTAAGACTTTTTTACCTGAAAATTATAAACGTCGGCATTGCGAAATGCAATGCCGACATCCATACAGCAGTATAGCTGATCCTGATTATTCAACTTCTTCCGTTGTTTCTTTTTGAGCTTCTTTCTTCTGCTCTTTCTGCATATCTCTGTTTGCATCCTTGATGCTGAAGGAAACTCTGCCCATCTTATCTTTGCCCATGCATTTTGCTTTGACTACATCGCCCAATGTAAGGACATCCTCAACATGATTGATTCTTGTCGGAGCGATCTTGGAGATATGGACCATACCTTCTTTACCAGGTGCAAACTCGAGGAATGCGCCAAAGTCTTTGATAGAAACGACGGTTCCTTCATAGATCCGTCCCTCTTCAAACTCAGAAACGATCGTATCGATCATATCGCGTGCTTCTTCCAGCTTATCTTTTTCTACACCGCAGATAGAAACCAGACCATCATCGTTGATATCGATCTTCACGCCGGTTCTGGCAATGATCTCGTTGATGACCTTGCCCTGTTTGCCGACCACATCACCAATCTTATCCGGATCGATCTGCATGCTGATGATCTTCGGAGCATATTTGCCAACTTCTTTTCTAGGCTCAGCGATGACCGGAAGCATAACTTCGTGCAGAATATAGGTTCTTGCCTGTTTTGCTCTTGCAATTGCCTCTTCCACGATAGCTCTGGTCAGACCATGGATCTTAATATCCATCTGGATCGCGGTAATACCAACATCGGTGCCTGCCACCTTAAAGTCCATATCGCCGAAGAAATCTTCCAGACCCTGAATGTCTGTCAGTACCAGATAATCATCATCAGACTCTCCGGTCACCAGACCGCAGGAAATACCAGCTACCGGGCGTTTGATCGGAACACCTGCTGCCATAAGGCTGAGGGTGGATGCACACACAGATGCCTGGCTGGTAGAACCGTTCGATTCAAATGTTTCGGAAACCAGACGCAGTGCATACGGGAATTCCTGCTCGCTCGGAAGGACTGGCAGAAGGGCTCTTTCAGCCAATGCTCCATGACCGATCTCACGACGTCCCGGGCTGCGGTTTGGTTTTGCTTCACCTACGGAATATCCCGGGAAATTGTACTGATGCATATATCTCTTGGAAGTAACATGTACATCCAGACCATCAATTTTCTGTGCTTCGCTTAAAGGTCCCAATGTGGTAGCTGTCATGATCTGTGTCTGTCCACGGGTGAACATTCCTGATCCATGTGCCCTTGGGAGCAGATCGATCTCTGCAGCTAACGGGCGGATCTGGTCGATGGCACGGCCATCCGGACGTTTGTGGTCTTTCAGGATCATTTTGCGGACTGTCTTTTTCTGATAAGCGTAAATAGCTTCTCCAACATAGTCCAGCCAGTCTTCATGCTCCTGGCCAAATGCTTCTTCTACCTTTTCGGTAACCTTTGCAATATTGGCATCACGAACCTGCTTTTCATCAGCAAAAACAGCCTCTTCCATTTCTTCTGCCGGAACTAACTGCTCGATTGCTGCTGCGACCTCTTCCGGGATCACATGACGCTCATATTCGTGTTTTTCTTTGCCGACTTCTGCGATGATCTTAGCAAAAAATGCGTTGACCTCTTTATTCAGTTCATGTGCGGCAAAAATAGCCTCTACCATTTTATCTTCCGGAACTTCTTTTGCACCTGCTTCGATCATGATGACCTTTTCCGGTGTAGACGCAACTGTCAGGGACAGATCTGTTGCCAGTTTTTCTTCTTCATTTGGATTGAAAACCAATTTCCCGTCTACAAGACCGACCTGCGTCATGGCGACCGGACCGTCAAACGGGATATCAGAAATGCAGGTTGCCAGTGCGCTTCCTAACATAGCAGTCAGCTCTGCGGAGCAATCCGGGTCCACACTCATGACCAGGTTGTTTAACACAACATCGTTTCTGTAATCCTTCGGGAACAGCGGACGCATTGGGCGGTCAATGACACGGCTGGTTAAGATAGCATTGTCAGACGGACGTCCTTCTCTTCTAGTAAAGCCTCCCGGGATCTTGCCGACGGAATACATCTTTTCTTCGAAATCCACACTCAGCGGGAAGAAATCAATGCCGTCACGCGGTTTTTCCGATGCAGTTGCAGTAGACAGAACAACCGTATCACCATAGTGCATTAAGACAGCACCGTTTGCCTGTGCAGCAACACGGCCGATCTCTGCCTTCAATGTTCTGCCTGCGAGTTCCATTTCATACGTTTTGAATTCTTTGCTCATTTGTTCTCCTTCTTCTGGGCGGTATGCCCCATTTTTGTCTTCTTTTCCTTCTTCTTCCAGGCCATATGCCTATATAACAATAGACTTTAAGGAAAATCCCTAAAGTCTATTGGAACGTGCTTGTTGATTATTTTCTGATACCAAGTTTTTCGATCAGTTCACGGTAAGCGTTGATGTCTTTTTTCATCAGGTAATCCAGAAGACCTCTTCTCTTACCTACCATCTTCAGAAGACCTCTTCTGGAGTGGTGATCTTTCTGATGTGTTTTCAGGTGCTCGGTCAGTTCCTTGATCCTGTAAGTAAGGATAGCAACCTGAACTTCTGTAGATCCGGTATCTTCCGGTGTTTTTCCGAAATCCTTGATGATCTGAGCTTTTACTTCCTGTGTAATCATAATTAAAAATCCTCCTTCTTATTAAAACCGCCGTTTTCTGAGAAAAGGTTGGAGTGTCCTGTTTCTAAGAAAAGGCTCACAGCCTATAAATATTACCAATACTTCTATTTATTGTCAATCATTTTTCACTCTATTTCCATGTAGTCCGGTTAATAAACAGCGGACGTGATTTGGAATAGACGATCTTCTGGCCGGTATAGAGTCCATAGTATCCGGAAAGCCTGTAGCTGACTGCTGCCACGATCAAAAAGAACGGCAGTCCTTCCAGTCCAAACAATTCAAAGCACAAAAGGATGCTGGCCAGAAGGCAATTTGTCACACCGCAGAAAACACCGCAGACCCCAAGTGCGGCTCCGACAGATGCCGGAATACCCAAAAGTGGTCCTATCACACAGCCAAAAGTTGCACCGACAAAAATAGTCGGAACGATCTCCCCGCCTTTATAACAAGCACCCAGAGTGATGGCTGTTAAGATCATTTTGATAAGGAAGGAATACCAGTGCGCACTGCCGCGGATCGCCTGCATGATGACCTCTCCTCCGGCACCGTTAAAATCCCTTGTACCTATAAGGAGTGTAATGCCGATCACCAATGCACCGCCGACAACCGTTCTTAAGTATGGGTTCTTCAAAAATCGTTTCAAAAGGTGCTCGGTCTTATGAAGAATAATACAAAAAACAACACTCAAAGCAGCGCAAAGGATTCCCAGGCCGACCGCTTTCAGACCTTCGATCGGAGAGAATTGTGGAAATGCAACCGTAGGATAAGCTTCCGATGAGTAGCCGATCAGTTTTGCCATAAAACCTGCCGTTAAGGAAGCGACTGCACAAGGTACGATTGCAGAATAATGAATGATGCCTATACTGACCACTTCCATTGCAAAAACAGCTGCTGTCAGCGGAGTTCCAAACATGGCAGAAAAAGCTGCACTCATTCCACACAGGGTCATTACCGTGACTTCCCGCTTATCCAGTTTCACAGCTCTTGCAAACGTTGCCCCAATACTTCCTCCTATCTGAAGAGCGGCTCCTTCTCTGCCGGCACTTCCGCCGAACAAATGCGTAATAGCCGTTCCAACTGTGATCAGAGGTGTCATTTTAATAGGGAGAGACTCTTCTGCCGAAATCGACTCGAGTACACGATTGGTTCCTTTCGCATCATCTGCTTTCAGAAGATGATAAAAACCGACGATTGCCAGACCGCCCACCGGCAGAAGATACAATAACCACGGATGCAGGTTTCTGAGTCCTGTCAGAAAATTGATCAACATGGCAAATGCACATGCATAAGCACCTACTCCGATGCCAAGCAGTAC
This sequence comes from Lachnospiraceae bacterium, assembly GCA_017652745.1. Taxonomy (GTDB): domain Bacteria; phylum Bacillota; class Clostridia; order Lachnospirales; family Lachnospiraceae; genus RGIG5612. The sequence goes on along the minus strand of JAGCAK010000119.1, from coordinate 48,033 downwards.
TGCCATCGCGATAGACCTTACAAAGGCAAACAGGTCAAAGGAAACTGCCTTGAACCGTTCCTTGCCAAATTCGTGTTCCTGATCTTTTTCCGTCACCTGGAAACGTTCCTTGTCTTCCATTTCCGGTTTTCTCCTTTTAACCTCCCAAGAGGCCGGAACAAATCCGGCCTCTTAAAAATCTCTGATAAATGGGTCAATGTCATCCGACTTGCGTCGGATATTCTTAGAATTTACCGACTCTCGTCAGTTTCTTAGGAAGTTTTGGCATCTTGCCTTCCACAATAACAATTGCTTCCTCGTCACATGCCTCCACACATTTTCCGCAGCTCTCACACATATCCTGATCGATCATGTGAATGAAGCCCTTCTTTCCTTCAATGGCCATCTCATCACATTCATCAATACAATCTGTACAGCCGGTACATTTATCTGGAAGGATCACATACGTTGCACCCTTCTGGTAGCAGACATTTGCCGGGCAAGTCTTTCTCCTGATATGTGCGTCAAACTCATCGGCAAACAACGTTATGGCATCGATCACTGCCTGCGGCCAGTTCTGTCCGTATGGGCAGTAAGAGCCATCTTTGATCAATTCGCCGACTTCTTTCAAAAGATCAATGTCTGAAGGTTTTGCCTTTCCAGCAACCATTTCCTCGCAGATTGTCTTGAACTGCAGAGTACCTTCTCTGCAGACCACGCATTTCCCGCAGGAGTAGTTCCATGTATTGCCCAGATGCTTGATCAGTGTATCAACAATACATGCTGTTTTCGGGATCACATCAACACTGTCATAAAGGAAATCCGTGCTGACTTCAAAATCTCCCAGTTGTTCCGGAAGAACAAGTCTGCCTTTCAGGCCTCCCACCAGAACTGCCTTTGCGTCGGCTGCATCCACAACCTCGCTCAGTTTGGTTCCCATGGCGATCTCTTTGACTTCGCCATTGACAGTGATATGCTTGATGTCTGTTCCTTTTGCCAGCCAGTATGCACTTTCTACAGTAATGACATTCACTTCATTACCTTCATACTCTGCAATGTAATCATCCTGGATCATCGGTCTAGGAAGATTTCCTTTCAGCTGCTGTGCGCAGGAATACGGATTATCCCCTGTCGGAGTACAGATGCCAAACCGGACATTGTCCAGGCCTTCTGCCTTGACGCCCTCCGGAAGAAGGAACAGGATCTTCGCACCGCTCATCTGCGCGAATTTTTCAGCCCCGCTCTTAACATCTTCCAGATGTTTCTCCAGAAAATGAGCAGCGTTTTTTTGATAGCAGTCATCTTTCAATGCACTGACAACTAACAGTTTTTCCATTACTGTTCACCTCCTTCTCCGACAGCTACATAGTCATTCCAGAATTTCTGAGGTGCCAGCTGGAGTCTCAGGTCACACTGCAGGCAGCGTCCGGTCTCGCAGGATGCCTGATCGCAGGTAAATCCTTCAGATACCGGAGCGAAATCCATTTTACGTGCAGCTGCATCTCTTTCTGTCATTTCATTTCTTTCTATCTCGGCAAAACCATCGATCCTGCCGATATATGGATCTGCGCAGCGTTCGGTCAGTGTTTCATCGATCAGGCCGTCTCCTCCAAGATACTGATCCATCAGGGAAGCCACATCACGTCCGCCTGCGATCGCATCGATCAGGAACCGGGTTCCTGTGATCACATCGCCGGCAGAGAAAACACCGTCTACGCTGGTCTTATACCCGCTCGCACCGGTTGAAGGGTCGATCGGATAACCAAACTTGTTTAATTCAATGCCAAAGTCCTCGGTCAATCCTGTCACCTGACCTGCAGCAAATACAATAGAATCACAAGGGATCACATAAGTGCTGTCCGGAATTGGTTCCTCAACTAAGGCTCTGGTATCCGGATCAAAATGGAAGCTGGAGATCTTATGTACCTGAAGACCTGTAACCTTCCCGTCTCCCAGGATCGCTTCATTAGAATGGGAATCAAACAGGTTGGTTCCTTCCTCTAATGCAGCATCTCTCTCTTCTGGTGATGCCTGACTGGCATCTTTTTCCAGGCAGATCACATTGACTGTCTTACCCATTCGGATTGCAGTGCCAGCAACATCAAAAGCAACATTGCCGCCTCCGATGATATTAACGGTATCTCCCAGATCGATCTCTTTATTCAATCTTTGTGCCTGCAGTATCTCCAGAGCGGAATAAACCTGCGGAAGGTCTGATCCCGGAAGATAAGTCAGCTTCTTTCCGACGCTTGTTCCGATTGCTACCAGAACTGCATCGAACTCTTTTTTCAGCTCTGCAGCATTATCGATCGGATGATCACAGATGATCTGAACGCCAGAATCCTCGATCACTTTGATCTCATCCAGTACCGCTTTTGTAGGGATCCTGTATTCCGGCATACCACTGGTCATATGACCGCCCGGAATATTTTTGGACTCGAAAACAGTCACGTCATGACCTTTTTTATTCAGATAATAAGCAGCTGTCAGACCACAGGCACCACCGCCTATCACTGCAACCTTCTTGCCTGTGCGGTCATCCACTTTCAGATATTTCTCTTTCCAGCTCTGCGTCTCGTCATGTTCAGCAGCAAAGCGCTTGATATTGCGGATCGAAACAGGACTGTTCAAGTCTTTATGTTTGCATCCATCTTCACAACGATTATTGCAGACAAGACCTAATGCATGCGGGAATGGAACCTTTTCACGAATAATAGCAACAGCCTTATCGCAATCGCCCTCGTTTACCGCGCGCAGATATGCGGGAATATCGATATGCGCCGGACATTCTCCACGACATGGGACCAGAGAAAGATCTCTCGGAAGATCTTCGCGGAATACGCCAACTTTGTCACGGATCGAACCGGTTGGACAAACCTCTACGCAGGCACCGCAGAAGCGGCAGTCTGCTTTAGCAAGAGATTCTCCGTCAACGACGACTCTCATTCTTCCGTCAACTTTTGCAAACTTCAATGCGCTAACGCCCCTCAGTTCACCGCACGCACGGACACAGCGTCCACAAAGGATGCAGCGGTACATTTCGTGGAGCATCAGTGGATTGGATTCATCTGCCGAAGCACGGATCTTCATTTCCCTGAGATTTCTGCCGGTATCTCCAACATATTGGGAAATAGATGCCAACTGACACTTTCCGTATTTCGGGCAGCCTGTACACTCACTTGGATGTGTCTTAAACATAAAATCGCAGGACAGCTTCCTGATCCTTTCAGCAAGCTCATCTTTTGTTTGAATGACCATCCCTTCCTTGACTTTTGTGGAACAGGATGTAATGACCCCATCAACACCTTCCTGTTTCACAACGCAAAGGCGGCACCCTCCGTTTGGATGAAGATCTTCATGGTAACAAAGATGCGGGATATAGATCCCGTTATCCAGCGCCGCCTCAAGTACTGTCTTATTCTCGTCACAGGTGATCTGGCGGCCGTCAATTGTTAATCTCACTTCAGCCATATTGTTTCCTCATCTTTTCTTTCTTGTTTGACTGTTACGTTTTTTATTTTGACACAAGGCCAGCCTTATCTCAAGACCAGCCTTGCATTCTTTTATATATCTGTTTAGGCAAACAAATAGGGATCACTGATTCGTGATCAGTCTTCTTCGCAATACTCTGCAGCACCCTGTCCTGCAAAACGTCCGGTGTTGACGCAGTATCCCATGGTGTTGCCAGGGAGCAGGAACATGTAGCTGTCACCATAGATGGTACAGGTGTCAGTTCCGGCTGCATAGAATCCAGGAATGACATTCCAGTCATCATCAAGAACTTCGCAGTTCTCGTTGATCTTGATTCCGCCTAATGTTCCATAGCCTGATGGACGGAAGAGGCCTGCATAGAATGGACCTTTCTTGATCGGCTTCATGTACTTAGATGGTTTGTAGAACTGTGTATCCTGGCTCTCGCACATATCGTTGTACTCTTCTACTGTCTCCAGGAACTGATCAACATCTTCGATTCCACATTTCTCAGCCAGTTCTTCCAATGTATCTGCAATAACAACATCCGGGTTAGCAGGATCGTTTACGATATCCTGGCAAGCCTGCTCAAAGTCGTCAATATCAGATACATGATGAACAAAGTTCACAACATCAAGGCCTTTCTTCTTATATGTCTTGATGATGTTGCTGTCGATGATAGAGAATCCGATCGCACCTTTCTGAATCTGGATAGCGTTTCCTGTAAAGGTTGTGTTCTGCATCATTTCCTCATTGATGAAACGCTTACCCTGAACATTGACTAAAAGGTTCGGCTGCATGAAGACAACAGGGACAGACTGAACACCCATATCAGAGCTTGGAAGAATGTAGATCTTCTCTACTGTCATTTCTGTGGTTGCAGCACCTGCTTCGATTGCCATCTTAATACCTTCGCCTTTCAGGCCAGGGATGACGATGTTGAAGAGGTCTTTACCAAAGGTATAGCCCATACGCTCTTTCATGTATTCCGGTGAATCTCCAGCACCGCCAGTTGCAACGATGACAACTTTGCAGTCCACATGGATCTCTTCGCCATCTTTATCTACAGCTTCAACGCCGCAGATCTTGCCTTCTGCATCTCTTAAGATTTTCTTTGCCGGTGTCTCATAGAAGAATTCAGCGCCATTTTCCTGAGCCTTGTCCAGCATGGCCTTGTTCATGATCGCACCACCGTTACGACCGATTCCACCGTTTACAGCTACGATATGCCAAGTTGCCTCAGACTTCGGGAAATATTTGTATGCACCTGCAAATTCCACACCAAGGTCTTCCAGCCATGCAATGGTTCCTGCAGAAGCCTCAAAATACTTCTTGACCATGTTTGCATCGACTCTCCAGTGTGTGTACTCCATAAACATTTTGAATGCTTTTTCGACATCAATATCGACCATCTGATCCTGCTGATGTCTGGTTCCGATACCAAGAGGTCCCATACCCATGTTTGCAGCGCCGCCGGAAACATTCTGTTTCTCAAATGCGATGACCTTTAACCCAGCCTCAGAAGCTTCTACAGAAGCAGCAAGACCTGCAGGGCCTGTTCCGATGATAACAACATCTGCCTGTAAATTTTTCATAATAAATCTCCTTTAAAAATACTCTATAGGCACGAAGCCCGATTACTTATCTGTACTGATGTCCATCTGTCTCAAATTTTGGCGGAATGAACGGAACCTGAATCCAGGAGTCATATTTACCACCTGTGTGGATAATATGTTTTCCATGGTTGTCGGTATCCCAGCTAAGCGGCTCAAACCATCCCTCGCGGATATAATTGCCGGCGATCTGGATACGGAGCTTTTGTCCTTTATACCAGAAACGGCTGGACGGAACGATTGCAATGTCAACAGGAACGATCTCGCCCGGTTTCAGTTTTTCTTCTTTCAGCTGAGCCTGTACCGGCCAGTATGGTTTTCCCTTTGCTTTATATTTTGCCATTTCTTCCGGCCAAAGCTCACGACGGGAAACTCTCATCTTGCCCCACGCGCCCGGATGTGGCTCATTCAATGTTGTCCATGGAAGCCAGTTGCCCTGGCTGTCTGCCTTCTGGATATTTACGAACATATCCATGTCATCATAGCCATCTGCTTCTACCCAGAGACGCAGCCACATATAACCGGTCAGTTCTGTATCTTCTTTGAATTCCATATCGAATTCTACTCTGTCGATGTAACCGTCTTCTGCTGTTTCTCCAACATAGGATACGCTGGATTCCACTGCGACCGGCTCATCCTGCATCGTCAGGTTTGCAGCATCCAGATAATACTTTCTGTACTCTGTTCTCTTCAGCGGCCACTCATTCTCTGCTCTTCTGGACTGGAAGTCATGATCCATAACATCCATGACATCGATTCTTACCTTCGGGGTCATTTCCCAGCCATTGTGGATGTCTTTCAGATAGCGGTCATAGAATTTCTTCAGATCTTCAAGATTCTCCGGAGAATAGGTATCCGGCCACTCAAAATCTCTGTGTGCACGGAACCATTTCAGTCTGGATTTGCAGCGGATATAGGCTCTGGAAGAACCCGGCAGATGGAAGTGGGACCACCCGGCTGTCTGATAAACCGGAATACGGACTTTTTCAAAATCTGCTACTTTATCATTCCAGTAGCCATTACGGAATGGGTATTTACGAGCCATTGCAACCTGATCGTCAACTCCGCCAAGACCTGTGACCTGAGCAGCGATAAACTCATTAAAGGAAAGTGCCGGAATACCACCTTCAAACAGAGAATCTGCATAAAGGTCAGTTGTGCTCTCCCATGGAGCAATACATGCCAGATGCGGAGGGCACTCTGCTGCGATGCCCCACTGATGCATTGCAACTCCGGAGTTGCCGGTCATACCGATCTTACCGTTGCACCATTCCTGCTGTGCCAGCCATTCCACAAAATCATAACCGTCTTCACGGTCCTGATGGGTGAACATATGGACATTACCCTCAGAATGTCCTGCACCACGAACGTCAACATTCGCAACTGCATAGCCCTGATAGCACCAATAAGCCGGATCGGAGCTTTCAAACTTCGCAAGTTTTGACACTGTGTGAGGCGGAACACCCATGATCTGCCATTCACTCATGCCATCTCCAGGACGCTTTCCAAACCAGCTCCAGGATACGATACATGGAATCTTTTCTGTCAGATTCTTAGGGAGGAACAAGTCTGTGTAAATCTTGCATCCATCCCGTAATACAACTTCCACATCCTGATGGCAGATAATGCCAGGAGCGGCTTCATAGGTTCTCTGGTTAAATGCCGGACAGAATCCCTGTCCCATTCTTGCCATAGGATCCGCGGACTGTGCAAGATCGATCTCCTCCTGATTGTCCACAGGTTTTCTGGCAACGCGGTAAATTGCTTCGATTTCTTCCCCTTTAAAGGTTTCTTTTAAAGTGAAGAATTTTGCTTCGTTTTCTGCCATTTGTTCTTGTCCTCCATAATTGTAATCAACACTGTGTATACCTTTTTCATTATAAAAAAAGTGCCTGTTTTTGACAACGGACACTTTTTTTATAATTGTTGATTAAAAGCCGATAAATCAGGGTTATTTGACCTTTTTCGCAAAGAACCAGCAGACCGCTCCGATGATGCACCCAATGGCCAGCATATAGGAGGTAAATTCATATCCTTTAAACTGGATCAGATATCCGAGCGCGATCCCTCCCGAAACATTTCCAATCTGAAGGATCGTATTCTTTAAGGACGTGACGATCGGAACGTCAGATGGCACTTCCGCCAAATCGCTTGCTGCCGCATTTGTCAGACCGACGGTCCCTCTTGGGAATGTTCCAAACAGTATCACATAAATAAAGATCAGATTAACCGGTAGCTTTGCCAATAGGAACATAGCAAGCGCACAAACCAGAAATCCCACAATAGCGATCTTTCGCTTGGTCCCAAGTTTGTCTGCCAGAAATCCAATAACAAGCATAGATGCAGTACCCAGCATCGTCATCCAGCTGTACGTACTGGCAGCAACAGGTCGTTCCATTCCTTTCAGCATCAGGAAACGGACTACATAAACGCTGAAAACGTTAGACACCAATGTAAAGAAGATCAGCGCAACCGAAGTCAGCCAGACAGAAGGATTTTTATAAACGCGCAGTGTCTGCTCTCTGGTCGCCTTCTGCGAACTGGCAACACCATAGGCTTTCAGGGAAGAAGGCACGATCAGCACCCAGATGATTGACGCCACGATATACATGGCACCAAGGATGCCAAACACCGTCTGGAACGTCATCCCGGTAGCACTCATCAGGGCCGTTCCGCCTTTCGTGATCGCAATCTGTGGAAGGACAGCCGAAACAACAAGGATACTGGACCATAGGCCCTTACGATTATCCGGTACCAGATTCAGGATCAGACTGTAACCAGCTAACATGATCAGGCCAGTTCCGGCACCCTCGATCATCCTGCCAATGACAAAGATCACATAAGTATGGGTTGTGATCTGTACGGAAACCCCAGTCGCCGCAATAAGGAATCCCAAAGGAAAGGTCCACCGGCAGGGAAACTTTCTTATCAAAAAGCCCATCGGAACGGCTGCAAAAATAACGATCCAGTTCTGTGCAGTAGATAGATACCCATAGGCTCCTTCGTTAATATGGAAAAAATTCATGATCGCATCCTGCATCGGGATCAGTTTGAAGATCCCAAACCCATAAACGATCATAAAAAACACAAGAGCCGCCAGAATCAGGCGAACCCTGGTTTTGCTGTATTGTGGTTTATTTTCCTTGATTACTTCTTCACTCATTTTTGTTTATTTGATCTTTTTAGCAAGGACCCAGCAGAGGGCTCCCAGGAAGCAGCCGCCGGCAAGAACATAGGATGTGAAACTATATCCCGCGTACTGGATCAGATATCCCATACCAATGCCGCCCAGGACAGTACCAACCTGCATGACGGTATTTTTCAAAGATTGAGCGATCGGAACATCAGATGGCACCTCCACCAGCTCTCCGGTCGCTACATTGGTCAGTCCGACGATTGCCCGAGGGAAAGTACCATAGATAACAACATAGATATAGATCAGGTTGACCGGCAGAAGTGGAAGAAGGATCAGAGCTGCGGTACAGGCCAGATAAGACACAATAACGATCTTTCTTTTTGTTCCCAGTTTATCGGCCAGAATTCCGGAAAACAACATAGCAAAGATGCCTAAAATAGTCGTCCAGCTGTGAGCAGTAGCTGCCGCACCTCTCTCCATTCCTTTCAGCATCAGGAAGCGGATCACATAGACGTTGAATGTCGTGCTGACTAAGATATAGAAGACAAAGGCGATCGATATCAGCCAGACAGACGGGTTTTTATAAACACGTCTTGTCTGTTCTTTAGTTGCTTTCTGTGCACTTGCAGTACCATGTGCCATCAATGATGATGGCGTGACAATGACCCAAAAGGCAATTGCCACGATATACATAATGCCGATAATCGCAAAAATCGTCTTGAAACTCATCCCGGTTGCAGTCATCAGCGCTGTTCCGCCTTTTGAGATAGCAACCTGCGGCAGGGTGGCCGCAACGACAAGAATACTTGCCCAAAGCCCTTTCCGGTTATCCGGGACCAGATTTAATATCAGACTATGTGCAGCCAATGTGACAAATCCGATACCGCCGCCTTCGAGCACCCTGCCAATCACAAAGAACACATAATTATGGGTTAAGAGCTGGAGAATAAGGCCTGCGGTGGCCATAAGATAACCAATAGGAAATGTCCATCGGCAGGAATATTTCCGCATAACAAAACCCATCGGCACAGTCGCAATGATCAAAAGCCAGTTATTCGCTGTAGTCAGATACCCATAAGCGCCCTCGCCGATCTGAAAGTAGTTCATAATGGCATCCTGCATTGGGATCAGCTTGAACATACCGAATCCCTGCACGACTGAATAAACTACCAAAGCCGCCAGGATCAGGTTCAGTCTTGTTTTACTGTATTGCACACTTTCAGTCGCCACTTCTTTACTCATAATTTCTCTTATCCCTATTTCAATTTTTATAATTCTATCACGCTAAGATTCCGATTCCAACAAAAAATCCGTCCTCTGCCTGGGACGGACTTTGCTGAATTCATGTTATTCTGATTATCCCTCAACTTTTTCTTTAATATATTCTTTAACTTTGTTTTTTTCCATTTCCAGAGCAATTGCAAGCTCACCATATAACTTTTCTTCTGCCATGCTGAAATATTTTTCATCACTGGCAGTTACTTTCTTTCCCTCTGCCAGACGTTCCTGCTTTCTGGTGTAGATTGTCTTAATAATACTGACGAATTCTCTGCAGTCGCAGGTGCGCATGGTTTCTTTATAGCATTCCTCTCTTTTTTTTTCATCCGTGATGATCAGCAGCTGGATCGACGGAATCTCTCTGACTAATTTTCGTGCTTCTTTTTTAGAAATTACAGGACGCATGACTACTTTTTCATTATCGCAAGGCGTAAAGATCTTACTATTCTGCGAGTAATATGGAGACAGCGTGTAGTAATCAACACCCTCCGGCACTCCGGCCAGATCCGGTCGTCCTATCTTTTCTACTCTACAAACTCCCGTGTTGCCGTAAACTATTAAGTCACCTACCTGAAACACAAATACCCCTCTTTCCTCAGAATTGCCTTTTATTCACACATATTATATCAAAGAGTGTCTGGAAATGTAAGCGTTTTTTAGTCTATTATTCAATTTTGGCATACATTGCGCAGATGTGAAAATTGCAACGCAATTACTTAATACTCCAGCTGCGTACGACCGGTGCCAGCTGAGCAAAAAGAGTGTCACGATTCTCTTTTGTAACCTGATAAAAGGAAATTGTTGGGAAATGGCGGACCGATCTAAGAAACGGGTCCTCATAGCGTGTCTTGATAACGCCAAGAAAAGGATGATCATCCTTTAAGATTTCAAATATACGATCCGTATACTCCGGAACATCTTCTTCAAAAAAGCCGATCTCATCTATGACGACAGCAGCTTTCTCCGGAATATTGGAGAGCAGCTGCAGACCCAGATTACGGAAAACATCTGTATTAATATTACGGATCTTTCCGGTGCATGCGCCGACATAATTATCTTCATTATCTGGATAGTGTTCCGGAGAAACATCAGCCGGATACATATATACCTTTGCGCCGCCGGTCTTCGGATCGATCCGGTCATCATACATCAGGGTACGGACGCCAAAAACCGGCAGGGAGATTTCCTTTGCAAGTTTTACAAGCAAGGATTCTTCCCCTCTGCCGATATCTCCGCCTAGTAATATTTTTCGGATCTCCTGCATTTTGATCCTCCTTGCTTTAGTTCAATCCCGGAATGAATGAAAAACCTATGGCAAACAGGATCGCAGGAAGCATATTTGCAACCGGGATCTTTTTATCCCGGATCAGATTCAGGCCGACGCAAAAGATCAGAACGGACCCAACCATGGAAAGATCTGCCAACGCAAGATCTGTCATCACCGGCATGATCAGTTTTGCCAGCACCGTAATGATCCCTTGAAACAGGAATACCGGAATGGCAGAAAAGACTGCCCCTTTCCCAAGCGTACAGGTCATGATGCAGACGGTAATAAGGTCTATGATCGATTTCATGATCAGGATCGAATAATCATGAAACATGGCGTCATTCATGGCTCCGATGATCGCCATGGCTCCTATGCAGATGGTGCAGGATGCCGTAATAAAAGCATCTGTGAATCCATTATCCTGCGTACTTTTTGTCTTTTTCTTCAGCCATTCTCCAAAACGGGTGATCTGCTTTTCAAGATTGATCAATTCTCCGACGATCGTTCCCAATACCATAGCCAGAACAAGAAGCAGAGATTTTTGTGTATCAAATACGCCATCCTTTAATGTCAGCATTTTTGCCATTGCACCGGCAACACCGATAAACATGACGCAAATACCGTTGCACATGATCAGTGTTTTCTGGATCCGTTCCGGGATCAGTTTTCCAAACAGAAGGCCGATGATCCCGCCAACGATAACCGCTGCTGTATTAATGATGGTTCCTAATCCAATCATATTTTCCTCTTACTATTCCTGATCAAGATCCGAAAAGATCTCCTCAGCAACAAACTGGCCGAGCAGATCATAGCCTAATGGTGAAAGATGGATACAGTCTTTGCTGAATAATGCTTTACGGTCATAAGATGTTTCAACTGCTTCCTCGAACATCTGATAGGTGTCGATCAGTCTGACGTTTTTCTTTTTTGCTACTTCCCGGATATACTGATTTGCACTGGCAAAGTCATCCGTATGGATCCGGTCAGGATACAGCGGGTACGTCAGCAGATACACGATACTGCCTGTCTTTTGCAGCGCATCGATATTCTTCTCTAACGTTCCCTTATATGGCTGGTTAAAATAAAAATTATTCCCGCAGAATAAAAGAATGGTGATATCCGGATCACAGGATACCCTGCGAAAACTATCCTTAGTCAGCCAATCTCCGCTGATGCCGTCATTTACGGTATGGACAAAAGAATCATACCCTGCTTCTTTCAGTTTCTGATTCAGATTCGTCTGAAGGCTCTGTGGATAGGTTGGATCGCTCTGATAAACACTGGAAATATATATCCCGTAATCTTCAAATAACTGGCCGCCGTCTTCCAGAGAAGGATGGATCTCGCCGTTTTGGATCTGCTGTTCCAACTCCTCCGAATTAAACTGTCCCCAGGTGATGGAATCCCCAAAGCAATCTATAACGATTTCTCCCGGTTCCTGAAATAATGCGGTGACTTTTTTTATTTGTTCCACGTTTCCTTTGCCACTATGCCCGCAGGCAGCCGTCAGTAAACATAAGAGCAGAAAAAGGGAAAGAAAGCTCCTTTTTTTCATTGATTCACTTTGTGTTCGATATTGGCGTAATTCGACAATGAGGTGGCCAGAAGAGTGTCATTTTCATCGTAAACATTCGTCTGCACCACGCTCAGTCTGCGGCCGAATTTGATCACATTTGCCTTTGCGATCAGCTTTTTTGTTCCAATCGTTGGCTTCAGATAACTGATCGAGGAGCTGGCTGTAGACGGTACAAAATTATCCATTCCATTCACTGTCCTGGTTGCCAGTCCTCCGATAGTATCTGTCAATACATACAGAAGTCCCCCATGAATAGTCCCTCGCGGATTCAGATGGTGTTCCTGCACATCGATCATTCCTTCCGCGTAGCCTTCTGCGAGTTTCCCGACCTTAATTCCGGAATAGGCGGTAAAGCCGGTTTCGCAGATCGTTGTCATTTTGGATACTTCTTCTGGTGTTGGTGTCATAGGTGCCTCTTAGAATTCAAATTTATGTCTGAAGTACTCTTCCAGTTCGTCGATTTTGATCCGCTCCTGCTGCATGGTATCACGGTCACGCACAGTCACACAGCCGTCCTCTTCGGAATCAAAGTCATAAGTAATGCAGAACGGCGTTCCAATCTCATCTTCTCTGCGGTATCTCTTTCCGATCGTTCCTCTGTCATCAAAATCACAGTAGTAGTACTTGGAGAGCTGTGCGTACAGTTTTTCTGCAGGCTCATTCAATTTCTTAGACAGCGGCAGTACAGCGATCTTAACCGGAGCTAAAGCCGGATGGAAGCGCATGACGGTACGAACATCGCCGCCTTCCAGTTCTTCCTCATCATAAGCATTGCAAAGGAAGGCCAGAACAACACGGTCTGCACCTAATGACGGTTCTACAACATAAGGAATGTATTTCTCGTTTGTTTCATCATCAAAGTACTCCATCGGCTCGCCGGAGAATGTCTGATGCTGAGTCAGGTCATAGTTAGTTCTATCTGCAATACCCCAGAGTTCGCCCCAGCCGAACGGGAATGTGAACTCAATATCCGTCGTTGCTTTGGAATAGAATGACAGCTCTTCCGGATCATGATCGCGAAGTCTCATCTCTTCATCTTTGATACCCAGGTCCTTCAGCCATTTCACGCAGAAACTTCTCCAATACTCAAACCATTCCAGATCGGTATCCGGTTTGCAGAAGAATTCCAGTTCCATCTGTTCAAATTCACGTGTACGGAAAGTAAAGTTACCAGGAGTAATTTCATTACGGAAGGATTTTCCCACCTGGCAAATACCGAACGGAACTTTTTTACGAGATGCCCTTTGCACGTTTTTAAAGTTAACAAAGATTCCCTGAGCCGTTTCCGGACGCAGATAAACCACGTCTTTTGCATCTTCGGTAACGCCCTGGAATGTTTTAAACATTAAGTTAAAATGGCGGATCGCAGTAAAATCGCTCTTTCCGCAGCTTGGGCACGGAACCTTGTTGTCCGCAATAAACTTCTCCATTTTTTCATCGCTCCAGCCATCCACGGAACCATCCAGAGTCAGATTATGCTCTGCCGCATAATCTTCTATAACTTTATCCGCACGGAAACGCTCATGGCATTCTCTGCAGTCCATCAGCGGATCTGAGAACCCGCCAATATGACCGGATGCTTCCCATGTTTTCGGATTCATTAGGATGGCACAGTCTACGCCGACATTATATGGGCTTTCCTGCACGAATTTCTGCCACCAGGCTCTTTTGACATTGTTCTTCAGTTCAACGCCCAGATTTCCGTAATCCCAGGTATTGGCTAACCCTCCGTAGATTTCAGAACCCGGGAAGATGAATCCCCTGGCTTTACACAGTGCTACGATCTTGTCCATTGTTTTTTCCATTGTAAGTATCTCCTTTTATTTATTTTCGCCGCTGGTTTATAGCAGTACCTCTGCTATCGGTTTGCGACGAATGATAGTCGGTCTATCTTACTCCACTTTCTATATTCTTTCAAGAAAGGCTCTCCAGCATTTCCAGAGAATGAAATCTTTTATCGACCACCCTGTTTAGAAGCGTTGAGGCGGTATTTGTGAATTCTTTCTCAACTTCCGGTGTAAGACGGAATGTGTATAATTTTTCAACTGGTGTCCGTTTCACAAAATCGATGGCATAAAGCGATGACTGGTTCAGTTCAAACCCTCTTTTAATAGAATCGATATCCGGACAAATACCATTTACTTCCAGTATTTTTAATTCATAAATGCCTCGCACCAGCGAGTGGCTCAGACTCTCCAGACTTAGTGCACGCAATGATTGATACAGCAGTTTTAAAATCTCTGTCGCATCTAATCCTTCTCTGGTAAAATAAGCAGCTATTTCCAGAAAATAGAAGCCATAGTAAGACAATTCCACATCCTTGGTCAGTTCTTCAAAGTAGTTCGATATCCTTGCCGCATTCACACTGTAGGAGTTTCTTCCTTCATACAGATCAAACTCCCCAAAAGCAAAGACCCGGCTGATGGATACCAGCGGAGACGATGGTTTCCGGGCGCCTCTCGCAAATGCAGAGATACGCCCCATAGAATCCGTCAGGATCTCCAGTCTTCTGTCATATTCTCCTATCGGCATGGAAGAGATGACCATACCTCTGACCATTGTTGTGTTCAAGCTTCTTCTCTTCTATCGCTCTTTCTGATAACCCAGGCTCTTCAGCCAGTTGTCATTGTCACGCCATTCTTTTCTGACTTTGACCCACAGTTTCAGATTGATCTTTGTTTCCGTGAGCTGTTCTATATCTTTGCGTGCAGTGCTTCCAATCTTCTTCAGCATCGCCCCGCCTTTTCCTATCACGATCCCCTTATGAGAGTCTTTTTCACATATGATGGTTGCCTCAATATCTACAATTGGCTGTTCGTAAGAGATGCCGTCCCCCATTTGTGTCCGTTTGACCCTTTCGTGATACTTGTCGATCACAACCGCAATTCCATGTGGAACTTCGTCATTCAGACAGCGCAGTGCTTTTTCCCGGATGATCTCTGCCACGATCTGCTTCATCTGCTGATCGGTCAGAGTATCCTCATCATAGTAAAAAGGTCCGTAAGGAAGATACTTAAAGAGCTGCTCCACCAGCACATCCACATTATCGCCATCTTTTGCAGAGATCGGAACAATTTCTGCAAAATCAAAAACTTTCCGGTAAGCATCGATAAATCCAAGAAGATCATCTTTTTCCACACTGTCGATCTTATTCATGACCAGAATGACAGGCAGCGGGCTTTTTTTCAGTTCTTCCAGGATATACTGCTCTCCCTTGCCGATAAACGTGCTTGGTTCCACCAGCCACATAATACAGTCTGCATCACCGATCGATCCCAGTGCTGCATCAAGCATATATTCCCCTAATTTATTTTTTGCCTGATTGATCCCCGGCGTATCCAGAAAAATGATCTGTCCCCGCTCATCTGTATAAACGGTCTGTATCCTGTTTCTGGTCGTCTGCGGCTTATTGGAGGTAATGGCGATCTTCTGTCCAATGATCCTATTCATTAATGTAGACTTTCCCACGTTCGGACGTCCGATAATAGCCACATATCCTGATTTTGTCTGTTGTTCATTCATCTTATTATTCAAATAAATTCCTTACTGTCTGGAATAGTTCTTTATCATCCGTGATCTTGGTTTCTCCGCCGATGACGCAGATATTCCCGGATGCCAGAATATTACGAACGAGCGGAGCAAGATCGACGATATCTTCTTTGGTACAGTCGATGATAGCGTTTCTCATCTTATTTGCGTTCTCCTCCGAAGATCCTGTCAGGTATGCCATCATATCTCTTCCTCCCTTAGCAGACGGGGACAACGGCATATCCACATTGCTCATCGTTCCAATGACGTATTTTGTCATCTCTCTTTCATCTGCCTCGAAGTTCTCCAGGTAATCCGGCATCTGCTCAAAGACGTCATTTGACCGTTTCAGGTGTGGATCCCTGAATGTGGCAAAGGAACCGGTTCCATGGTTGGCAAAATTACAAAAGCAGCCATAGGCACCTCCCTGTACACGAATATTAAACCACAGATAATCGAAGTTCATGATCGTCCGAAGGACCTGCAGTGCACCCATATGCTCCGGACCGCCCTCTCCATAGATGCCGGCCCGTGCAACAAACTGAACCTGAGAAGATGTCTTAAATCCTTCGTTCTTCTGCTGCAGCATGGAGTCCTCTATTTTCTCGTAAAAACGGTCTTTGATATTCGTCGTTCCCTTCGGAAGCCGTTCTGCCAGTTTTTCGATCCCGTTTTTCACCAGTGCAAGACCTTCGGAATCTCCGGTAAAACTGATCAAGGTTCCGTTAGCTAAGAGCTGCGAGAGAACCGCTTTCAGATTCTCAACAATATGCTCTTTTTCCGCTTCGAAATGCTGATCCAGGTGATCGATAAACCAGTAATACTCCACACCATTCAGTAATTCTTTAGCATATTCCGGTTTTGAGAAATACGAAAAAGCTCTGGAAACTGCAAAAGCATGTCCTGCCACCTCCATTGCCATCCGCAACCTGCTTTTCTGCTCCCCGATGATCTCATGCAGTCTTCTTGTATCATCATAGATACTGTCAAAAAGGACTTCTTCCAGAAGTTCGAACATCTTATCCAGATTTCCATAAAGAGCCTTGGCAGACACATCCGCAAGGATCGTAAACTTAGTCCGGTCTTTTCGATTCACATAGACCGCGCTGTCCATAGAAAGCCCGCCGGTATAGGTGTTGATCTCATTATTTAGTTTTGCGTATCCATACTTTTTAGTGTCGACAAAGCTGAACACGGCTTTTAAAAGACTCAGATATGGAAGCATGGAAGGATCCAGCTGATCCGCGCTGAAAAACAGGCTGAAATAACCAATCCCGTTCGTCTTATAATCATGGAAAAGAACAGGGATCCCTGCGATTTCCGTTTCTTCATTTTTGAAATGATCCCCTTCTCTATTCAGATCGCTTCTGGACAGCAGCGGAATACATTCTGCCGCTTCCGGTGGATCCTCTTCTTCCTGATACTGCGCAAGCGCCTTAGTATCAGCAACGAGTTTTTGGATCTCCTCCGGAGTCAATGATTCTTTATATTTCTGCAATTTCTCACTCACTGCCTTTTCTTTTTCTGCTGTCAGACCTTTTTTTGGAGAAAGGATCAGCAAGGAGGCATGTGGATTATCCAACAGATACTGCTTTACCAGATTTTCAAAATACCCACTCTGCAGATTCTCCCGCAGGAATCGGAATGTCTCGCTGCATTCAATATGCATAAGTGGTTTCTGATCATCATAAAGCCAGCTTTCCAGTGCGTTTCCGCCGTAGATCAAACCTTTCGGATACCCTCCGAAGTCCGCTTCTTTATAGCGGAACTCCAGGGAATTCAAGCTGGCGATCAACGAGTCCTGATTCAGTCCTTCCTCAACAGCCTTATGCAGCTCTTCCTCAATGATCGTCAGGAAACGTTCGGCCTTTTCCGGTTCTGCATTCTTAGCGATAATGCTGAAATACGGCTGAAGGATCCCATTCTCATAGGAAGTAAGAACATCTTTCCCAATCCCTTCCTTCAGCAGACGGTCACGGATCGGTGCCCCCTGTGTATCTACCAGAGCATAAACGATCATCTGCATCGCGTAATACATATGAGCATCCAGATTATCCCCACAGACCACGTTATACGACAGATACGTATTATCCTTTTCATCTTCCTCATCTGAGATGGCATAATTCAATTCGACCTGTTTTCTTTCCAGGAATGGCTCCTGCATTGGAATAGCAGAATCCACGGCAGTCTTCTCATAATTTCCCAGATATTCCTCATCCAGAAAAACAAGCCGTTCTTCCACATCCATATTTCCATAGAGGAAAATATAACTGTTGGACGGATGATAATACTTTCTGTGGAAATCCAGAAATGCTTCATAAGTCAGATCAGGAATGTAATCCGGATTGCCTCCCGACTCCACACCATATGGTGTATCTGGAAACAGCGAATGTACGATCTCCCGTTCCAGGACACTTTCCGGAGAAGAAAAAGCTCCTTTCATCTCATTATAGACGACGCCGTTGTATTCGATTGGAGCGTCCTCATTTTCTATCTTATAACTCCAGCCTTCCTGTTTCAGGATCTCTGGATGGTGATAAATATTCGGATGAAGGACGGCATCCAGATAAACATCCATCAGGTTTTTGAAATCCTGATCATTCCTGCTGGCGACCGGATAAAGTGTTTTATCCGGGTAAGTCATCGCATTTAAAAAAGTATTCAAGGATCCCTTCACCAATTCTACAAAAGGATCCTTCAATGGATATTTCTCACTCCCGCAAAGCACGGAGTGTTCCATAATATGAGCGACACCGGTATCATCATACGGAGGCGTACGGAAACCGATATAAAAGGTTTTGTTATCATCCTGATTTGACAAGATGAAAACACGGGCTCCGCTTTTTTTATGCCGCAGTAAATACGCCTGGCTGCTCAGATCTTCTACATAACGGTCTAACAATACTTCATACTTATCATTCATTGAATAATCCCTCTGCATATGCATGCGGATCAAATTTCATCAGATCATCCGCTCCTTCTCCAATGCCGGTATAAAGTACCGGCACACCCAGCTCTTTGGTAATGGCAACGGCAATACCGCCTTTCGCAGTTCCATCCATTTTAGTTAAGATCACACCGTCCACTTTCATAATGTCTTTAAACTCTCTGGCCTGAGCAAGGGCATTTTGTCCGGTTGCCGCATCCAGGATCACGATATTCTTCCTGACAGCATCATCAAACTCTGATGCCAGGATCTTATCGATCTTTGCAAGTTCGTTCATCAGATTCTTTTTGTTGTGCAGTCTTCCGGCAGTATCACAAAGCAGGATATCCGCTTCTCTGGCTTTTGCTGCCCGTGCCGCATCAAAAACAACAGCACCAGGATCAGACCCCTCCTTGCCGGAAATCATATAGCAGCCTGTCCGCTCGGACCATATTTGCAGCTGGTCAGCTGCTGCTGCACGGAATGTGTCCGCTCCTGCCAGGATCACTTTTTTCCCCTCTCCGGAATACCGTTTTGCCAGTTTCCCGACAGTCGTCGTTTTGCCTACTCCATTGACGCCAATTAAAAGTACAGCGCTCTTTTGCTGTTCAAAATCATACGCATCCTCCGGCTGCTGCATTATCTCTGCAATCTTGTTGATCATGTGTTCTTTTGCCTGATCCTGCGTTTTCACATCTTTAAATAAAACATTCAGTTTCAGATTCTCAACCAGTTCTTCTGTCGCTACGGCGCCCATATCCCCCATGTACAGGGTCTCTTCTACTTCTTCGTAAAAATCATCATCGATCTTCTGATCATTTTTAAATAGTTTTGCAAAAAATCCAGCCATTCTATCCTCCGTTATGCTTCTTCACTGTAAGGACTTTCCAGTGTGATTCTTCCTATCTTCCCGTTACGGAAGTTTTCCAACAACAGATTTGCTGCTTTCAGAAAATCTATTTCTCCTCCTTTTGCCAGACATCCTCTGACAGAAGCGACTGCCTCTAAAACTGCAGCCTCCGGTTTGTTCGGGTATTTTTCATATGGGGCATCTTCCCATTGATAAAACCCTTGCAGCATTCCCGGATAGTCTTTTTCTAAAAGATGGATCAGCTCCATTGCCAGTTCTTCTGTGTTCAGGATCTCATCCCGTATCGCACCTGTCAGGGCAAGGTGCAGACCAACAGTCTGATCTTCAAATTTTGGCCAGAGAATACCTGGTGTGTCCAACAGCTCTACCGTTGAACTCAAACGTATCCATTGCTTGCCTTTGGTCACGCCCGGTTTATTCCCGGTCTTGGCAGCTGCTTTCCCAGCATAGGTATTTATAAAGGTGGATTTTCCGACATTCGGGATCCCCGCCACCATAGCTCTGACCGGTCTGTTTTTAATTCCCCGTTTTCGATCTCTTTCAAATTTTGCTGCGCAGGCTTGCTGCACCACCTGCGTGATCTGTTTCATATCCTTTTTATTTCTGGAATCTAAAACGCAGACCGGAATCCCTTTTTGTTCAAAAAACTGCATCCATTCACTGCTTTTTTCCGGATCTGCCATATCAGCTTTATTCAGAAGGATTAGACGGGCTTTATTCGCTGCCAGTTTATCAATATCCGGGTTTCTGGAAGCATAAGGAATGCGTGCGTCTAAAAGCTCAATGACAAGATCAATGAGCTTGATATCTTCTTCCATCTGCCGTTTTGCTTTGGTCATATGACCTGGATACCACTGAAAATTCATAATAGTTTATTTTAACAAAAACGGAAGGAAAGTACCACCTTTTCGCCCCCGTTTTCTTAAAATAATAAGAGCAGCCGGTTTGGCTGCTCTTGCTTGTTCTTTAAAAGAAATACTTATCTTAATACTTCTTTGACCTTTGCTGCTTTTCCAACACGGTCTCTCAGATAGTTCAGTTTTGCCCTGCGGACTTTACCTCTTCTGATAACTTCGATCTTCTCAACAACCGGTGAATGCAGCGGCCAGGTTTTTTCTACGCCAATTCCGTTGGAAGTTTTTCTGACAGTAAATGTTTCTCTTGCTCCACCATTCTGTCTTTTAATAACGATTCCTTCAAAAACCTGAACTCTTTCTCTGTTACCTTCTTTGATCTTTGCGGATACTCTGACTGTATCTCCAACACGGAATTCATCAACTTTTTCTTTCAGCTGAGCATCTTCGATCTTTTTAATAATCTCGTTCATTGTGTGACCTCCTAAATAATAATTCGATGTTCTTAATACGTCTTCGATGCCCATAAAAGCATCTGGTAACAGAGGACCATCTGTTTCACAGCAAGTGGTAGTTTATCATAGGCAAAGCCTTATTGCAAGGTTTTTTTCGGTTTTATTACTGCATCGCTTCGATGATGACAGGGATGACACCAAACATATAATAATCCCATCGTTCCACGCAGACCAGAACCAGGGTATCCCCGCTCGTTAACTCCCTAAGCCGCTCTACCGGGATCTCCAGTCCAACGATGTCACGGTGGACCACATCCGTATATTTATAATCTTTGCACATATGCGCAGCCAGTGATACACGGAAAGAGTCTCCACAGACAAAGAGTTTTCTATTATTTTGGGCGGAAGAGATATAGCGTTTTCCGTAATCGTCAATATCATATTCCCAATCACAGTAGACTTCTGTTTCGACTGAAATGTTTGGCTTATATTCCGTTATATAATCCGTATACAGATCCGTATACCCTGTGATTCCCGCCAGATCTCCGCGATTTGTCTCTTCTGTACGCATCACTGCATACTTATCGCTGATTGGCCGTCCCAGAGCTTCATAAATCGCTTTCATTCCGATATAAGAGCCGGTTGTATTCCAATGAGTATCATACTTCCAATAAGTATCATACTGATCTTTATGGGCAGCCAGTTCACGGATCGGATAGACAAATGGTGCACTGCAGTTCTCATGCAGATACTGCTCCAGGAGAAGCAGGCGTTTCTGGTTGTTTTCCACTGTGTAGGATGGGAAGAATTCCGGATAGACCTGCTCTTTATTAGGTCCAACTTCCATGACTAATTCCACGCCTTTGGCATTGCAGATCTCATACAATGTATTCAAAACATCTGCACAGTATGCCAGATCTTCTTGGGCAAGTATATTTGTTCCGGCAAAGTATTCCAGGCTGGAGCTTCCGTCTCCTGCCGTAAACAGCCAGTTATCCCTTCCGTAAACGATCATATGATCTTCAATATATAAAGGATAATACTCCTGCCCTTCTGGTACCTGCGGTACTCCATCAAGGATACCTTTTGGTTTATCAGCATCCGGGATACGTGCACCAGGATCGAACTGTGCAGACCCAGTCGGCTCGGTCTGCGGTTCTGGTTCTGGTTTTACTTCCGGTTGTTTTGCCCACTTCGGGATAAACATCTGAGACAATTTCGGGAATATTTCTTTCCGGTAAATAGACTCATAAGATCTGGTCAAAACCTTTTTCTGGTTGATCAGTTCTTTTTGGAATGCATCCCCTTTGATCAGAGAATATCCTGCAGGAACAAAGATCAGTAACAGCAGCAGAACGATGCCTATGATCTTCACTGCAAGGGATCCCCTGCCTTTCTTTGCAGCTGCTTTCGTTTGTGGCTCATCCGCAGGAGGTGTTTCTTCCTGCGCTGCTTCCTCTATAGATGTTTCTTCCTGAATAACTTCCGGCTGTGGCTGTGCTTCTTCCGGTTGGAACATTTCTTCTATTATGCTCTCTTCTGCCTGCAGCAGTTCTTCCGGCTGTGGTTCTTCTGTCTGTGGCTCTTCTTCCACCGGTTCCACCGTATCCGCAAGTTCTTCTTCTGTCATTTCTAAAACGACTACATCCGGGAGTACCCGTTCGAACTCGATCTCCGGCTCTTCCTGTTCAATTTCCGAAACAGCATTTTCTACCGGTTCAGACATATTTTCCGAGTCTTCAGACGTTGGTTCTGTAGTTTCCTCTACGGCTGTTTCTTCTGCCTCCGGTTCCGCAGTTTCTTCTGCAGCTGTTTCTGCAGACTCCAGCTCGGCGTTTTCATCTGCTGATGTTTCTTCAGGCTCCGGCTCAGCGGTTTCATCTACCTGTACTTCTTCAGCCTTAGGTTCCGCAGTCTCATCTTCAGTTATTTCTGAAGACTCTTCTTCAACGATTTCTTCCGGTGTTGTTTCTTCTGCTGCAGCCTCTGCTGCTTCTTCTTCAGCAGCGCTGCTTTCAGATGCAGCCTCTTCCGTTGCAGCTTCTTCTGTCACAGTTTCTTCTCCAGCATCATCAGTAATAGCCTCCTGAGCAGTCTCTGAATCTGCAGAAGTATCCGCTTCTTCCGTTACAACCGAATCAGTCTGTTCTTCCGTCTGGTCGTTTTTCTCTATGATGTTGTCTTTGTTTTCTTCAAATTCCATGTATTAAAAACGTCCGTAAATGGATGGTGTATAAGATCCCTGCAGGATCATCAGAATAGACCACGCCAGAACTGCAATCTGCAGGATCAAGTCCACAGAAACAAACGGAATGGTATTCTGTATTTTTAAATATAGTTTCTTAAACAGTCTCTGGAAGAATCCACAGAAAAGGATTCCGCAGACAATGGCGAAGATCAGATCTGCATTTAAATAGCCGATCACTGTCAGATGCTGTACGGAGGAAGTAAAGCTGAACAGTTCCTTAAAATAGATCAGTGCCTGCGGCAGATCTGCTGCGCGGAAGAACACCCAGCCCAGCATGACAACGATCATGCAGTAGATCCAGTTGAGAATCTTGACCGGGTTTTTATCCAGCCATTTCCCAAGGAACAGACGTTCCAGAATACTGAACAGGGCGAAAATCAGGCCCCAGATAATAAAGGTGATGTCGGCTCCATGCCAGACGCCTGTCACCAGAAAGACCACAAAAAGGTTAAAGCAGATCCTTCCCAGATTGACGCGTGACCCTCCCAGTGGAATATAAATATAATCCCGGAACCAGCTTCCCAAAGTCATATGCCATCTTCTCCAGAACTCCCGGATAGAAAGACTGGTGTATGGGTAATCAAAGTTTTCTTTGATCTGCAGTCCGAACATTTTGCCGATGCCGACCGCCATATCCGAATAGCCGGAAAAGTCAAAATAGATCTGTAAGGTATAAAGAAGCAGGCCAAACCATGCTACAGGTGTGCCTATGCCTTGCGGCTGTTCCCAGATCTTGTCGCAGACCTCTGCGACCGTATTGGCTATAATGATCTTTTTGCCAAGTCCGTAGCAGAAGCGTTTCAGGCCGGCAGCAAAATCTGCTGTATGGATGGTCTCTGTAAAAGACTTCTCTTTTCCGACAATCTGTGCGCCAAAATCATCATACCGCAGGATCGGACCCTGACTCAATTGTCCAAAGAAAGTTGTGAACAAGGCGTAATTTAAGAGGTTTTTATCCGCCTGCACCTTCCCCCTGGATACATCAACAAGATAAGAGATGGACTGGAAGATCACAAAAGAAAATGCCAGAGGCATGATAATGCTTCTTCCACTGAATAATCCAAAGTATTTATAGAAGGCCAGCCACTCCACATTTATGATGATCAAAACGACCAACAGTGCCGTCCTTCCGACAATTCGTTCTCTGGAGGCAAATGCGCCTATTCCCAGTCCGCCAAAATAGTTGAGCAGGATCAGCACGGCCAGAACGATCAAGCCTTTCCATCCTGCCAGATAATAAAAATATAAACTGAAAGCAAGGAGAATGACCTTGCAGACAATATCTCTTGCTTTGCTTCTTAAGACCCACTTGGCCAGATAAAAAAGGATCAGGCAGGCCGGAAGAAACATCCATATAAAATTAGTTGAAGCAAATTCCATTTATGATTAAGATTCCTGTTTTGAATCGATTAAAAACTCTGCTAAAACCTGGTTGCTGACATCGATCCCTTTTTGCGACAGTCTGATGGCATCTTCGACAAATTCGATCATTCCTTTATCATACAGATCTTCCAGAACAGGTCCGTAGACCAGATCGATATCCCTATGAAACGTATTTACAAAATCTGTCCGTGTAATCCCTTGTGTCAGACGGAGCCCTAAAAACATAAACTCCTCCATCTGCTCTTTCACAGTAAGGTGCTGCTCTTCTTCGTGCACGTTTTCCGGATTTTGTATATAAGCGCTCAGATCATCAGTATTTTTCCAGCGTTCATTTGCGACCATACTGGATGCATGAAGTCCAAGCCCCAAATAGTTTTCTCGTTTCCAATACCCGATATTATGACTGCAGGCAAAACCCGGCACGGCAAAATTAGATATTTCATATCGTTCGTAACCGGACTTTTCCAGCATATTGCGGGTAAAATAATAAATATCCCGTTCTTCTTCCTCTGAAGGAAGCAGCTTAACAGATCCATCCGGAAGGAAGATCCCATCTCGTTCCTCTCCAGAAATGGTCTTTCCTTTCTTCAACCATTTTTGAAAGTCAGTGCCATCTTCAATGATCAATGAATAGGCGCTGATATGCTCCGGATGCCAGGTCCCTACCTGCCCCAGCGTCATCTGCCAGCTGGACATCGTCTGACCTGGTATTGCCTGCATCAGGTCTACATTGATATTATCAAATCCTGCTTCACGGGCATCTTCAAAGCTTCTGACAAAATCCTCATATGTGTGGATCCTGCCGAGGGTACGAAGTTCCTCATCGATCGCGGACTGCAGTCCAAAGCTGATACGGTTGATTCCTGCTTTTTTATAGACGGAAAAGTCTTCTCTGCTGACTGCTCCCGGATTACATTCGATGGAAAACTCCGTTGTTGGCCTGATCTTTTTCTGAAGAAACAGACCTTTATGTTTTTCTTTTGTATTAGCGATACGGAAGTTCTGAAACAGGGAATCCGTGATCTTTTGGATCTGATCAGCCGGAAGCACAGAAGGAGTTCCTCCACCGATAAAGATGGAAGATATCTCATAATCGGAATACTTCTCCTTACAGGATGCTATTTCCCTGCAAAGAGCATCCACATAGCTTTCGAACTGTTCTTCACAATTTGCAAAAGAGACGAAATCACAATAGTGGCATTTCTGCACGCAAAAGGGAATATGAATATATAATTCCAGTTTTTCCATGAACCGCTCTTTCCTGTCAACACCGTATCTGAGATAGTATAACACCTCATGCAGCAGATTTGAATCTTTATTTTCCGCATTTTGGCCCATACTGCAAATTAATTCAGTATGGGCCAATCATTCAATCATATGTTACCCGGCAAATTCCGTCTTTACAGCAGCGGCTCCATTTCCAGTACCGGATGGCCAACTCCTGCAAGGTATTCCATTAACTCTCCTGGATCTCCCGGATCATTCATCACCGTTTCATCTGCGATCATATCTGTGAAGTTCTCAATACCATATAATTCCTGTGCAGTCTTATCCAGTTTGGTACGAACGACTTCTTTTAAAGCCTTTGGCATCCACACGATCCTTGCACTGCCGCCTTCAGCTTTCAGGAATTTTTTGGATGCGATAAAGTGTTTGCCGTGTCCCATGTAACCTGGAGTCTGAACGCCGCCGCCTGTCATAGATGCCATTTCAGAGAAAGTCATGCCAAGCGGTGTCATTCCGGTATGCTCCCTGTTAACGATTGCAAATCCGCTTGTCATTGGTTCTATGCCGCAGATGCATTCGAAGCAGCCGCAACTTGTCATCGGGTCTTCCAAAATGGAATATAAGGTTACCTGTTCAAGAGCACCATGAGAGTACTCACGAACAGCTTCGTTAACATCTTCGTAAGCGCCAAGGTTTTCGTTGATCGGATGTTCCTTGGTTACTATCTGGCAAGGACCGGTCGGATCCAATTCATTGGTTGCTTTTGCATCCAGCCAGGAAACAGCTCCGCAAAGACCAAGCCTCTCTGGTGTAACAATGCAGACGTGAGACGGTGAAAATGCCTGGCAGAGAATGCAGGTGTAGAACTTGTCAACGCTTTCATCCGTAAGGTTAGCCAGACGTTCATCTCTCTTATCATAGATCTCATTTGCTGCTGCACGCAGTTCCTTGCACTTCTCCGCGTCTGTATAAATGGTGACCTGACATTTATCCACGACCTTTTCATATTCACTCTTCACTTTTGCGTAAAGGATCTCACCGTAATGTTTCATACGGAATCCTTTTTCAAACGCATCTTTATTAATACGTACACGGATGATGTCACGCTGTCCGGTATGCATGATTCCTTCTGCCTTATTGATGAATTCATGGAATTTCCGCTCAAATACCGGTTCAAAATCAGCCTGCAGACCTTTACCTGCTACTTCAACCAGAACACCAAGATTCATTACAGAACCGACTTCCACTTCATCAATATCCGGTCCAACCACTTCAATCTTATGGTCTTCCACTTCGCTCAGATCACGGCTGCGGACAAGTTCAAATCCATCTACCTTGGAGGTGTCAAAATCGACCTGCATATCTTTCTTACGAACGATCTCTCCTTCAAATGCAGAAGAATATGCCAGCGGGATGTCAATATTTGTGACTTTGATCTTAATATCTCTTGCTTCCAAAGATGTCTCTATAAAATCATCCACGTTTTCCTGAATGATCAAAGACTTTGGAACGCGCCACATGTTCTCTGTATCATTAGTGATAACAGGGAAGCCCAGTGCGATCGCTCCGCCGCCACATGCAACGGTCATATCTCTGACTGGTTTAAAAGCGTTGACAAAAGCACGAAGTCTGACAAAGGTATACTCCTGAAATCCATCCCAGTCACCCGGTTCGATAGCTCCAAAGATCATAGCGGCACGATCGCAGAAGGAGATGATATGCGAAACTGTCCAGATATCCTGTCCGACTGCTACCACACGAACCGGAAATCCCATATTGATCCCCATACGCTCTGCCTGATCTATGATCCTTCCAATCAGGAATACAAAAATACCACGTGACTGATAGCCCTTTATCAGTTCTGCAGCCTGCTCATCTGTCGGTGCCTCATCAATCAGAACTACAAATCCCGGAATATCTCCAGTGACCAGCGGCACACCCAGTTCCCGGACTTCCGCATCGCTGAAATGCCCGTGATATTTTGTTCCTTCATATGGAGTTGGTGTCTCAATATACTTGCAGACTTCGATCAGTTCCGCAGACATTGCAGTCGCGATGCCTGCATTAAAGATAGCATCTGTTGACTGTCTGCGTTTGATCATATCCTGAATGACCTCCAATGCATCCCTAAGATCAGATACTTTAGAGATCCTGGTTGCTTTATAAGCCAGATTAACTGCACAGTTATACGCTGTTTCTGGCAGTTGTACTGGTGTATCCGGTCCAAATTTTGCTTCGATCTCGTCAATGCTCCGCTCCGCACGGATCATCATTTCGGATGCACCATCTAAAACTCTGTCAAATAATTTTTTCATTTTATTTCTCCATTTCAGCTTTGATCTGTCTGATTTCTTCTACTGCCTGTGCGCTGACATCATATGGGGAAAGACCACTTCTGTCTGCGTCTATCACTTCACTGTTATAAGTGATATATCCGAGAATCACCTCTTTTGGTATCCTGCTTTCAATAAAGGCTTTATCGTCTTCGCTGCGGATCTTGTTTCCGACAACATTTACTTTTGTGACACCAATATCTGCTGCCAGCTGTTTTACCTTTTCATAAGTCTGAATACTTCTGGCTCCCGGTTCCACAACAACAATAAACTGATCCATGATGCTGGCGGTTCCCCGCCCCAGGTGTTCCAGGCCTGCTTCCATATCCATGATGACAACATCATCTTTTCTAAGGACAAGACTGGAAAGAATGGCTTTGAGCATTACATGCTCCGGACAGACACACCCGCTGCCACCGGTTTCGACAGTCCCCATGACCAATAGTTTTACGCCATTGATTTCTTTCGCATATGTATCCGGGATATCGGAGACCTGTGGGTTCAGTTTATAAAATTTATTATCAGCGCTGGCTCCGGTCCTCTCTTCCACCAGTTTCCGCATTTTTGAAATCGGAGTAATTGCATTTACTTCTTCTTCCGTAAAACCAAGGGCCAGTCCCAGATTGGCATCCGGATCCACATCTGCTGCCAGCACACACCTGCCTTCCTGCGCATATAATCTAGCAAGTGTGCTGGCCAGAGTTGTTTTTCCGACGCCGCCTTTTCCTGTAATTGCTACTTTCATGATCAGATTCCTAACGCTTCTCTTTTTTCTTCAATATGCTCGATCATCATCGTGGTCAGCATATCGATATCATTATTTACAATAAAGTTCGCACCTACCCAGTCCTTGATACCACTCTGTAAGAATCCTCTGACCTGTTCCGAGCCCTTAGTATACGGATCAACACCCAGGAAAGTATCAATGCCGGTAGCGACGACGTAGTTTCCGATGGACACTGCCTTTTCACTCATCCACTCAGGTGCACATCCGACCAGAGGGATTTCCGAGATCTCAATACCCCAGTCTTTTGCAATATCTGATGCCAGGACCATCATACGGGAAATATCCACGCAGGAACCCATATGCAGAACCGGCGGGATATCGACCAGTCGACAGACTCTCTTTAAACCTTCGCCGCAATACTTGGCTGCTTCTTTATCCATTAAGCCGACCTTGGCAGCTGCCTGTGCCGAGCAACCGGAAACCACGACTAAAATGTCATTTTCCAGAAGCCGTTTCATCAGATCCACATGGAATGAGTCCGGCCGGATCTTCGGGTTGTTGCAGCCGACCATGGCGACCGCACCGCGGATGACGCCGGATTTCACTGCATCGACCAGAGGTTTCATGGTGCCCAGTTCATCCACATGAGAATTGGTAACACCATCCAGGCACTTCTTGATCGCTTCCACGGAATAACCAACCGTGGCCTTTGATTTCTGTTTCGGGATATTGACCAGCTCCGGGTCGCGGTTTTTAAAGTTCATGATTGCAAGACGGAGGATCTTTTTCGCATTTTCTCCCGCATTCGCCTCATCGAACTCGATAAACTCGGAATCCGGTATCTTAGCGATATGGGAGGTCGTGATAAACTTGGTATGAAAACATTTGGAGAGAGGTCCTAATGCCGGGAAGATACACTGCACGTCTACAACGATGGCTTCACAGGCACCGGTCAATACAACATTCTCCTGTGCCAGGAAGTTTCCTGCCATCGGGATCCCATGACGCATTGCCACCTCATTGGAAGTACAGCAGACACCTGCAATATTGATGCCCTTTGCACCCTGCTCTTTTGCCAGGGCGATCATTTCCGGATCATTCGCGTAGAAAACAATCATTTCAGAAAGCGACGGATCGTGTCCATGGACGATGATATTGACCATATCTTCTTCCATAACACCGATATTTGCTTCGGTATCAACTGGTCTCGGTGTTCCGAAAAGAATGTCGGAAAATTCCGTTCCCATCATGGAACCGCCCCATCCGTCAGATAAACCGGCACGCAAAGCCTGCCGTACTAACGCTTCCGGATCAGAAGAACAGCCCATATGGGTCATGTGCATAGACTGGGAGACTTCCCTGTCGATCGCACGTGGTGATATATCCTGCGATTCCCAGATCTGCTGGCGTAATAACGGCGCGCGTTTTAAAAAACGTTGTGTGCCAAACGGCTTACCGTATTCATTCAGGCCTGCCAGAGCGACATCATGGGCGACATCATAAATATCTCTGCCTTCTGTTTCAATCTCCCATTCTTTCGCAATGCGCAGGAGCTTCTCCTCGTCCTTGACTTTGTAATCACTCTCAGGTGATGCTTTGTAAAGAGTATGTGCAATGCTTCTGCCGTGATCGGAATGAGTAGCCGCTCCGCCTGCTGTAAAACGCAGATAGTTTCTGGCAACGATCCCGTGCACGTCACATCCGCAGATGCCGCGCGGTGCCTTCTTGGAGATTCGGCATGGTCCCATGGAACAAATACGACAGCAGGTACCGGACTCACCAAACCCGCAGTGCGGTGTCTGATTTCTAACACGCTGCTGCCAGGTATCGGCCCCTACCTTTTCTGCTGTTTTTAAGAGTTCTTCGGTTGCTGCGATGACTTCCTCTGATGGAATGACTCCTTCCCAACTCAACTTGTGTTCCTCCTGTTCGTTTAATAAAAAGCATTTCTCGTTATTTTTTTAACGATTTTACAGTACCTTATCACCTCTTTTCTTTTTTGTATTGTTTGAACAGTTCATTTTTGGTAATATTTTTCAATTAATTTGTATTTTTTAAAGTACATATCCCACCCAGGGGATAGCATTATTGTCAAAAAATGCTTTAACGACAATAAAAAAGCGGAGAAACAGCTGCTCTCCGCTTTTTGAAATATATTTATAATTCTATCGGTCATCCAGTTTCAACACAGACATAAATGCCTTTTGCGGGATCTCCACATTGCCGATCTGCCGCATTCGTTTTTTGCCTTCCTTTTGCTTCTCCAAAAGTTTTCTTTTTCGGGTGATATCTCCACCATAACACTTTGCAAGAACGTCTTTTCGCAACGCCTTAACAGTCTCCCTGGCAATGATCTTGCTGCCGATTGCAGCCTGGATCGGAATCTCGAACAGATGTCTTGGAATCTCCTCTTTCAGCTTTTCACACATCTTGCGCCCGCGCTCATAGGCAGAATCCGCATGAACAATAAAAGACAATGCGTCCACTTCTTCCCTGTTGATCAGGATATCCAATTTCACTAACTTGCTCCGCTCGTATCCTTTCAGCTCATAATCCAGCGAAGCATATCCTCTGGACCTTGATTTCAAGGCATCAAAGAAGTCATAGATGATCTCGTTGAGCGGAAGGTCATAACGCAGGATCGCACGGTTTGCCTCAATGTATTCAATTTCTTTATAAACCCCACGTCTTTCCTGGCAAAGCTCCATGATCGGTCCGATATAATCCGATGTTACCATGATCTCTGCTTCTACCATTGGTTCTTCCATATACTCGATCTCAGAAGGATCCGGCAGATTAGTAGGGTTGGTCAGATCGATCATTGTACCATCCGTTTTCTTAACTTTATAAATAACAGACGGAGCTGTTGTGACCAGATCCAGATTATATTCTCTCTCCAGACGTTCCTCGATGATCTCCAGATGAAGGAGCCCTAAAAAGCCGCAGCGGAATCCAAAACCCAATGCGACAGACGTCTCTGGTTCATAATTCAAAGAAGCATCGTTTAATTTCAGTTTTTCCAAAGCATCCCGCAGATCTTCGTAATGTGCGCCATCAGCAGGATACATGCCGCAATAGACCATGGACTGCACTTTCTTATAACCCGGCAGCGGCTCGCTGCAAGGACGCTGCGCATCCGTTACCGTATCGCCTACCATGGTATCACGGACATTCTTGATAGACGCTGTGAAGTAGCCGACCATGCCTGCACTCAATTCTTCACACGGGATAAACTTGCCTGCGCCAAAATAGCCTACCTCGACCACATTTGCCTCTGCACCGGTTGCCATCATTTTAACGGTCGTACCAACCTTGATCGTTCCTTCCCGCACACGGATAAAGACAATGACGCCTTTATAGGAATCATAAATGGAATCAAAGATCAATGCCTGCAGCGGTGCTGCCGCATCCCCCTTCGGAGGCGGAATTCGTTCCACAATTGCTTCCAGAACCTGTTCAATATTGATATCATTCTTTGCAGAGATCTGCGGTGCATCCTGGGCCTCCAGCCCGATGACATCCTCAATCTCTTCGATCACCCGCTCCGGCTCCGCACTCGGAAGATCAATCTTATTAATGACTGGGATCACTTCCAGATCATGATCGATGGCCATATAGACATTTGCCAGTGTCTGAGCCTCGATTCCCTGTGCCGCGTCAACAACCAGGACGGCTCCGTCGCAGGCAGCCAGAGACCGGGATACCTCATAGTTAAAGTCTACGTGACCTGGGGTATCGATCAGATTAAAAACGTATTCCTCACCATTTTGCGCTTTATAAATAACACGCACTGCCTGTGCCTTTATAGTGATCCCGCGTTCCCGCTCCAGATCCATATTATCCAGCACTTGTGCCTGCATTTCACGACTTGTCAGCGTGCCGGTCTTTTCGATGATGCGGTCGGCCAGCGTACTCTTGCCGTGATCAATATGTGCAATAATACAAAAATTACGGATGTTTTCCTGATTCATAAATTGCTTTACATTCTTTCCGGAGCACCGAACCCTAACAGGTCAATGCATTGCTCCAGAACTTCTTTGGTCAACTTCAGAAGAGCCAGATAACTCTCTTTTTTCTTTTCATCTTCCTCGGAAAGGATCTTCACTTCATGATAAAACGTATTAAAGGCATTCGCCAGGTCATAGATATAAGAACAGACCTTATGCGGCGCCAGTTCTCTGTACGCTGTTTCGATGACATCCGAGAAACGGGAGACCTCCATCATCAGACCTTTTTCCGCTGCTTCTCCGGTAAAGAAGATCTCTCCATCAGCTTCTTTCCCTGCTTTATTCAGGATCGACTTAATACGGACGATCGTATAAAGAATATATGGTCCGGTATTTCCTTCAAATTCGATAAAGCGGCTGATATCAAAAATATAATCTTTTGTAGCCTGATTCGAAAGATCTCCGTATTTCAATGCTGCCAGTGCAATGACTTTGGAAGTCTCTGCTGCTTCTTCCGCACTGATATCCGGGTTATCCTTCATCTTTTCCAGAACAGCCTCATTGACCTCATTGATCAATGATTCCAGACGCATCACGCCGCCTGAACGTGTTTTATATGGCTGTCCATCTTTCCCGTTCATCGTGCCAAAACCAAGATGGAAGAGCTTTTCTCCTTCATGTACGATATGCGCTTTCCGTGATACGCGGAAAACCTGTTCCAGATGGAGAGACTGCCTTTTATCTACCACATAGATGATATAATCCGGGCAATACAGTTTTTCTCTTTCTACCAATGTTGCCAGATCCGTTGTCGCATAAAGACTGGATCCATCCCGTTTCACAATAATGCAAGGAGGAAGCTCTTTTTTATCGGTTTCTTCTGTGACATCAATGACATATGCTCCGTCACTTTCATAAGCAAGCCCCTGATCTTTCAGATCCTGGATCATTGCCGGAATATACGGCTGTACATCACTTTCACCTTTCCAAAGATCAAAATAGACCTCCAGATTATCATAGTTTTTCTTCAGATCTTCCTTGGAAACTTCTGTGATCTTTTCCCAAATCTTCCGATACTGCTCGTTTCCGTTCTGCAGTTCTCCGGTGATGCGGTGGGCCTCTTTAGCAAAAGCCTCATCATATGTTTCACTTTCCTCTTTGCATTTCTTGCTGGCAGTCGGATAGATCTCCTCCAGATCTGTCACTGTAAAGTCCTCTTCCATGCCGCGAAGGATCAGCTCAGCAATGACCTGCCCCATCTGCAGACCCCAGTCACCCAGATGCACATCACCCAGCACATCATGCCCCATATAACGGCAGATCCGCTTGATACTCTCTCCGATGATAGCCGCGCGGAGATGTCCGATATGCAGCGGCTTTGCCACATTGGCTCCGCCATAGTCAATCACGATCATCTGCTTTGGTTCTTCATTTTCCAGACCAAATTTGTCTTCCCTGACCATGTTTCCTATATAATCTGTCAAGAAACTTCCAGTCACTTTTAAATTGATAAAACCAGGTTTCACGGCTTCAGCCATCTCAAAAGCCGGATTATCCAAAAGAACGCTAACTACTTTTTCCGCTATTTCCATCGGAGCCTGATGCACTTTTTTTGCCAGTACCATCGCTCCGTTGCACTGGTATTCACAAAGATCCGGACGGTTAGAAAGAGATGCCGCTATGCCCTCTTTCGGATAACCGGAAGCTTCAAATGCGTCCTGTAAGTGTTCTGTTATCAGATCTAAAAATTTTTTCATAATTCGATACCAATCTTCTGCATCATTTCACGGGCGGAGTCCAGGGAATCCACGCCATGCATATTTTTGATCGGAGCAAACTCCTTAGCACGTTCAACCTCAAAGACGAGACAACCGTCCATCATCTGGATCATATCCAGAACCAATGTCTCATACTTATGGCCGTTCGGCTGCTCCGGTTTGATCTTATTTCCGCTTTCATCCACGTAAGGGATCTTCTTATCTACAATATGAAGCGGCATCTGATCATTTGCGATCCGTTCCAGCTCCTCTAATGAAAACAGATAATTCAGGATCACACCAAAGTTGTAAGCAAGTTCTCCGTCCTCATTCTTTTCTTCCATCATCGCATCCGTCAGTTCGTAATATTCCACGATAGATGGTCTTCCATCACGGTTGCAGATCACACCGACTTTCTCATCTGGTGCTGCTTTGCGGATGACTTTCGCACCAATCGGCTTGCCAGACTTGATCGTAGCTCCGACAAAGACCGGATCTGCGATTCTTTGCAGTACATTATCCACTGCAAAGATGTTAAGCCATTTTACGCCCATCTCTTTGATCTTATCTACTAAACCGGCTTTTTTCAGTGAGATAAACCATCCGCCGTTTCCGTTTGGAGAAAGAGAGATATGTCCTTTTTCTTCCAGATACACTTTTCCATTGAAGTCAGTGGATGGAGCCATTTCCTGAATAAAGAAGAAAACAAAATCAGGATTATAGCCAAAATAGTCATGCTCTTTGAAAAAGGCACGCGTTGCGGCATCATTTTTATCACTTGTCATGATCAAAAGCGGGATCCATGCATCTGCAGCCTTCTTTACATCCATCAGATTATTGATCAGACACTGAAAGATAAAGAGTTCTTTTGTTAAACCTACATTCAGAGTCCCTTTTGGGCCGTCCAGGCCAAGACGCGTTCCCTGTCCGCCTGCTAACAAAACTGCTGCCACTTCATTGTTTTGGATCGCACGAATACCTTCCTTCCGAAATTCTGCTTCCTGCTCATGGATCTGATCCAGTGTTAGTGCACCGATCGGCGTGATCTCTCCACCGCCATCATTTTCCTGTGGGTGGTCGATCATATCAAAATCGATACGGCTGATCTCCTCTAAAAGGGCCTTCTGTTCATCTTCATTCAGTTCTTCATAGAACCTAAGCAGCTGTGTCTGCCCTCTTTCTTCCAACTGTTTCCTGATTTGTTCAAATGTCATTTTCTTTACCTGCTCTCCCCGTATATTCTGGCTGCTTCTACGTAAGTCTGGATATTCTCCGCACTTGCGATAAGCTGCTCTGCTGTTACTTCTTTTTTGACTACCGCCGGGCATCCCACGATCAGGGAGTGATCCGGGAATTCCTTTCCTTCCGTCACCACAGCCCCAGCTCCGACAATACAGTCTTTTCCGATCACTGCATGATTCAAAATGATCGCACCCATTCCAACAAGCGTTCCATCACCGATCTTACACCCGTGAATGATGCAGTTATGTCCAATCGTCACATTTTCACCTATGACGACTTCATCTCCGATATCCATATGAATCACAGAATTATCCTGAACATTGGAATTCTTTCCGACGTAGATTGGACCTTCATCCCCACGCAGTACAGCTCCGAACCAGATATTCGTATTTTCCCCCAGTGTAACATCTCCAATCACAGACGCATTATCCGCAATAAACAGCGCTTTTTCCACGTTTGGGGTCTTTCCCCGAAAATCCAAGATCATACTGATTCCTCCGCGAAATTAATCTGAATTAATATAGCACAAACAGTTGATAAAAGCCATTCTTTGCACTAATATTATCCTAATTATGAGGTTCAATCAATCGCAATCGCGGGCAATTGACCATTTTCGGGGACCTTCTCTTGTCCTCGCCGGCCCTGGAAGCGGGAAAACGGCAGTCATCACCTATCGCGTGAAAAACCTGATCGAAAAATACCATATTCCGCCCTGTAAGATCCTTGTGCTCACTTTTTCAAAAGCTGCTGCCAGGGAAATGGAAGAGCGTTTCTTTTCTTTGTACACAGCCGGCGTAAAAGAAGACAACCGCCCGATATTCGGGACCTTTCATGGCTTTTTCTTTTCTGTTCTCCGTTCATTTGAAAACAATGGCCCAAAAAAGGTCCTTTCCTCTGCAAAAAAGCGAATACTCCTGCAGGAAGAAGGAATGCGTCTGCATATAAATCAGGAGGAGGACTCCTTTTGGGAAACATTGGAACATGAGATCAGCCAGATCAAAAGCAATCTTTCTGCTGTGCCTTCCTCTTCCATCCTTTCTCCGGAATCCTTTCAAAGAATCTTTGAAGCATATGAAGCAGCACTTTCTGCCAATCTGCTGCTGGATTTTGATGATATCCTCAGTCAGACGCTGGAATTACTTTCGCTCCGGAAAGATATTCTTTCGTCCCTGCAGGATCATTTTTCTTATTTTCTGATCGATGAGTTTCAGGATGTCAGCCAGATCCAGTATTCTATTATGAATCTGCTGGCAGAAAGAGAGCGAAATCTGTTTGCTGTAGGGGATGATGACCAATCTATTTATGCTTTTCGCGGCGCTTCCGCCGGAATCATGAAACAGTTCCTTATAGATTATCCGGAAGCAGAGCGGATCCTACTTAATGTAAACTACCGCAATGCCGCCTCAATCATCCATTCCGCGCTGCAGGTCATAGCAGGCAATCCAGACAGGTTCCGGAAAGAGATCCTGTGTCCCTCAAAGACAGAAGAACCGGAAACCTTTTCCATCAGGGAAGAAGAAAACCTGGAAGCGGAATACCTCTATATAGCAGAAAAGATTTCCTCCTTACTCCGGCAAGGGCTCCGTTCGGACCAGATTGCGATCCTCCTTAGGAGTACCACAGACCTTTCCCTTCTCAGACAGATCCTTCATCGGCAGGGGATTCCTATAAAAGAACAGATCGCTTCTGATCCAGTATTTGATAGTTTCTTGTGCAAAGACCTGACATCCTATATGAAGATCGCCTCATCCCTGTCCGGGCAGATCACCAGAGAGGAAGAAATACATGGAGAGTTCCTTAGGATCATGAACCGCCCCTCCCGTTTTCTTTCAAGACAGGCTTTACCCGATACTGACAACCACCAGGATAGCATCCGTTCCTTCTTTTCTTCCCTGCGTAAATATTATTCAAACCATACTGCAGCATTAGAACGCATCTCGTGTTTCAAAGAAGATTTATTGACTCTTTCTACCTTTGCGCCGTATGCAGCGATCAGCTATATATGGAACCGGATCGGATATAAAGAATATGTGAAGGAATACTGCAGAAATAATCACAGGGATTATTCTGCTTATGAAAAAATGCTTTCTGTTCTTTTAGAAGCCAGCAAAGGGCTTGTTTCCCTTCAGCAATGGGAAGAACTCTTGCAGGAAAAAGCTGTCATATTACCTGATACAGAAAATAACGGGATCCGGATCATGACAATTCATGCTTCCAAAGGACTGGAATTTGATACGGTCTTTCTTCCTGATCTGAATGAGGGACTGCTGCCTCATAAAAAGGCGCCCTCTCCTGATCAGATACAGGAAGAGCGCCGCCTTTTGTATGTTGCCATGACAAGAGCCCGCAGGAAGCTGTTTTTAAGTTATGTCCGGGATTATCACAATAAAAAAGCAACCCGTTCAAGATTTCTGGATTGCTTTTTCTGATCATTGTTTATGCTTCCAATTTTTGAATACCTAACCGGATCCTTCTCAGTGACTCCTCTTTTCCAAGAATCTCCATGATTTCAAACGCTCCGCCCGGTGTACTTTGTTTACCGGACACGGCAGTCCGAAGCGGCCAGAGGACTACGCCGTTTTTGACGCCTTTTTCCTCGATGTATTTCATGATACGGTCATGCAGTCCTTCTGCAGAGTAATCCGTCTGCTCTTCCAGGATCGGAAGGGTTTCTTTTAAAACTTCCAGTGCGATCTCAGAATTGGTCTTCATCTTTTTGTGTGTATACATCTCCACATCATATTCCGGCATCTTATTCAGGAAGTCTATCTTCTCTGCGATATCCGGGAAGACCTCTATACGGGTGCGGACCAGTTCCAGGATCTTGTCGATCGCATTCTCGGAAAGTGTCACACCATCGGCAGTCACAACATGATCCTCTCCTGCCTGTGCAAATGCAGCTTTTACATACGATTCTGCTGCTTTCTTGAATGCAGCCTCATCCATAGCTTTGATATACTCGCCGTTCATCCAGCGGAGTTTGACCATATCAAAGACAGCAGGGCTCTTATTTACCCGCTTATAATCGAAACGCTCGATCAATTCCTTTAAGGAAAAGATCTCGTCTGTTCCTTCCGGGCTCCATCCGAGAAGTGCGATAAAATTCACGATTGCTTCCGGAAGAAATCCCTGTTCCACCAGATCTTCAAACGAAGAGTGTCCGCTTCGTTTGGAAAGTTTATGATGTTCTTCATCGGTGATCAATGGAAGATGCACAAATACCGGCGGTTCCCATCCGAATGCTTCATAGAGACGAATGTATTTCGGTGTGGAAGATAAATACTCGTTGCCCCTGACCACATGCGTGATCCCCATCAGATGATCATCAACGACATTGGCAAAATTGTAGGTTGGATAGCCGTCAGATTTGATCAGGATCATATCATCCAGCTCTGCATTCTCTACGGTAATTTCTCCATAGATATCATCATAGAAAGAGGTGGTTCCTTCATTTGGGATGTTCTGTCGAATGACAAATGGAACGCCTGCAGCCAGTTTTTCTTCCACTTCTTCTTGGGAAAGATGAAGACAGTGTTTATCATACGCAACGATCTCTTTTCCAGCGATCGTCTGCTTTAAGGATTCCAGACGTTCTTTTGTACAGAAGCAGTAGTAAGCCTCGCCTTTTTCCACCAGCTTCTTTGCGTATTCCATATAAATACCGGCTGTTACACGTTCAGACTGGACATATGGTCCGCAGTCACCCGGTTTATCCGGACCTTCATCATAGTCCAGACCGGTTTCTTCCATGGTGCGGTAAATGATCTCCAGCGCTCCCTCAAAGAAGCGTTCCTGGTCAGTATCCTCAATACGGAGAATAAATTCTCCTCCTTCATGTCTTGCGATCAGATACTCGTAAAGTGCCGTTCTTAAGTTTCCAACATGCATCCTGCCGGTCGGACTTGGAGCATATCTTGTTCGGATCTTCATAATCACCTCAATCAGTCTGTCTTTATTTTGCCGTAATGTATCCTTTTGCTGTCAGCAGTTCTGCCAGAAGGATAGCTCCGCCTGCAGCGCCACGAACCGTATTATGGGAAAGTCCCACAAACTTGTAATCAAATAATGTATCTTCTCTGAGTCTTCCCAGGCTGACACCCATTCCGTTCTCGTAATCACGGTCCAGTTTTGGCTGCGGACGGTTATCTTCTTCAAAATACTGGATGAACTGCTTTGGTGCGCTCGGAAGGTCAAGGTCCTGTGGTTCGCCCTTGAATGCTTTCCATCTTTCCAGGATTTCTTCCTTTGTCGGTTTCTTTTCAAAGTTGACAAAAACAGCAGCCGTGTGGCCGTCCTGTACGGCTACACGCAGGCACTGTGCAGAGATTAAAGGGGTCGTTGCCGAAACGATCTCACCTTTTTCATCGTCAACTTTTCCCCAGACGCGCAGCGGTTCCAGTTCACTCTTTTCTTCTTCTCCGCCGATATAAGGAATGACGTTTTCCACCATTTCCGGCCAGTCTGCAAATGTCTTGCCTGCACCGGAGATAGCCTGGTAAGTACATACAGCCACTTCCTTAGGGCCAAACTCTTTGAGTGCCTCAAGAGCCGGTGTATAACTCTGAATAGAGCAGTTTGGTTTTACTGCAACGAATCCTCTCTGGGTACCCAGACGTTTTTTCTGATATTTAATAACTTCCAGATGATCTGCATTGATTTCCGGAACGACCATAGGTACATCCGGTGTCCATCTATGTGCGGAATTGTTGGATACGACTGGTGTTTCTGTCTTTGCATAAGCATCCTCAAATGCGCGGATCTCTTCTTTTGTCATATCAACGGCGCTGAAGCAAAAATCTACTTCTTTTGCATTCTCTTCAATGTCGTTAATATTCTTCACGACCATCGTTTTGAGTCTTTCCGGCATAGGGGTGGCCAGTTTCCACTTGCTTCCTGCTGCCTCCTCATATGTCTTACCGGCACTCCTCTCCGATGCAGCCAGCAGAACGACTTCAAACCAAGGGTGGTTTTCCAAGAGCGTTACAAAGCGCTGCCCTACCATTCCTGTTGCGCCTAAAACACCTACTCTTAATTTCTTATCCATTTCAACTCCTCCTTCCTTCCTTTTTTCTGTTTCTACAGAGTGAAATTAACGTTCATAATAAAACGAAAGGAAACTTTTTTCAACTATTGTTTTACTGTCTCAGCTTTGTTCCGCGTGTATCTCTTTTTGCCAGTTTCAGCTTCATCAGTTCTACTTCCTTATTGTGATACTGGATGGATGTCTTATCCCCGAATCCAACGATATAGACCTTATCGATCTCATCACCGGAATTCAGTTTAATCCCCCGCACCCCAACTGCGCCTTTATGC
The DNA here is from genome assembly GCA_017652745.1 of Lachnospiraceae bacterium. Lineage (GTDB taxonomy): Bacteria > Bacillota > Clostridia > Lachnospirales > Lachnospiraceae > RGIG5612. Next base: position 6,902 of record JAGCAK010000119.1, on the reverse strand, counting down.
TTGGAAGGAACCTCATTCAGCTTAAAGCGGAGGAAGACCCCGTCCTTTGTCTGCAGAACAACCATCTTATTGGTTGAGAATTCAGGAGTATTGTCCTCTTTTTCCACAGCAGTTTCTTCTGCTGTTTCCTCTTCATAAATTTCTTCCGACGTAGAACCGTCATTAATGTCAATGAACTCAAAGGTCAGCTGATCATCCGGATCAAAATACTCATTGAAGCCGTCATCTGAACCGCCTGTGATGGCAATATTCTCTTCTTCCTCATAAACCGGGGTTTTGAAAACTTTCTGACTGGATGCATCAAACAGTTCAATGCTGACCACTTCGTCCTTATCATTCAGTTTGGTTGCTGCTGCCGTCTGCCTGCTGATGTCAAATTCGGCTGCATCCACAAATTTCATCATGCCCTTCTTTGTTGTGAAAAGCATCATATTCATTTTCAGCTGGCTGAGCGGACAGATCTGGATAATATCTTCCGTCGCACTGGTATAGTTGCAAAGATTATCGATCGGGATACCCTTGTCTTTTGGCTTCTTCAGCGGCAGTTTAGTGACCTTCAGCTGGTGAACCATACCCGTCTGCGTGAAGATACAGATACGGTCGGTATTCATACAGCGGAGCACATATTTATTCTCTGCGTCGATCGTCTCCACATTCTTCTCATAAGCAGCAGGGTCGATCGTTTTCGCATAGCCAAAATGATCCATCAGGAAGACAACTTCCTGTTCCTTCACCTTTTCTTCTTCAAAGACTGCTTCTTCTGCATTCTCAATAGCAGTCTTCCGCTCAAATCCGTACTCTTTTTTAATAGCCTCCAGGTCCTTGATAATGACCTTCTTCATGGCGTTTTTATCATTTAAGATCTTCTCGTATTCTGCAATTTCCTTCAGAAGCTTTTCGTACTCTTCTTTCAGCTGCAGGATCTCCAATCCGATCAATTTAGCAAGACGGAGGTCCAAGATGGCCTGTGCCTGTTTTTCCGTAAAAGAGAGTTTGGACGCTTCCTTTTTGGATTCGGCAGATTTGAACTTAATCTCCTTCACATTTCCGTTGATCAGGCAGTCTTTTGCCTGTGCAAGGCTTTGGGAACCGCGGATCACTTCGATGATCAGATCGATGATATCGCAGGCTTTGATCAGACCTTCCTTGATCTCTTTCTGCTCTTTATCCTTCTCCAAAAGTGTGGTGTACTTCCGGGTATTGATCTCATACTGGAAGGTGCTGCAGTGCTCCAGGATCTGCTTTAATCCCAGGACTTCCGGTTTACCATCCACAATGGCCAGCATATTAACGCCAAACGTATCTTCCAGTTTGGTCTTTTTATAGAGCATATTCTCGATCTTGACCGGATCTGCTCCTTTTTTCAATTCCAGTACGATCCGTATTCCTTCTTTGGATGATTCATTGGAAACATCAACAATATCCGTCGTCTTTTTGGTTTCCACCAGATCACAGACATCCAGGATAAACTTGCCGATGTTTGCGCCGATCATCGTATAAGGAATCTCCGTAATGACCAGTTTATCTCTGTCGCTCTTTCTTCTTCCCTGTTCCAGTTCCACTTTGCCGCGAAGCTTGATCTTGCCGCTTCCGCTTTCGTATATCTCTTTCAGTTCCGACTGGTTGATCACGATGCCTCCTGTCGGGAAATCCGGACCTGGCATATACTCCATGAGTTCTTCCGTCTTAATGGAAGGCTTTTTCATGTATGCGATCATGGCATCGACAACTTCATTCAGGTTATGGGTCGGGATATTGGTCGTCATACCGACTGCAATACCTTCTGCCCCGTTGATCAGGATATTCGGAATGCGGACAGGGAGTACTTCCGGTTCTCTCTCCGTCTCATCAAAGTTTGGAACGAAATCCACAACATTTTTATCCAGATCTGCAAGGTAGACGTCCTGGGTAAACTTCTGCAGTCTGGCTTCTGTATAACGCATTGCAGCCGCGCCATCTCCTTCGATCGATCCGAAGTTGCCATGTCCGTCCACTAAAGGCATGCCTTTTTTAAAATCCTGTTCCATAACGACCAGGGTCTCATAAATGGAAGAATCACCATGCGGATGGTATTTACCCATGGCGTCTCCGACGATACGGGCGGATTTCCTATGTGGTCTGTCTGAACGGAGTCCTAACTGGCTCATCGCGTAAAGCACTCTCCTCTGAACCGGTTTCAGACCGTCCCTGATATCCGGTACCGCACGGGCGCAGATGACACTCATCGCATAATCAATATACGATTTCTGCATCACGTCGGAATATTCACTGCTAATTATTCTTTCTGCCATAAACTTTTCTCACTTTATAATTAAACATCGAGTTCAGCCAGATAGGCGTTATCATGGATGAACTGCTTACGCGGTGCCACATCGTTGCCCATCAGCATTTCTGTCACTTCCGAAGCAAGACGGGCATCATCGATCTCCACTTTTTTCAGTACCCGGTGTTCCGGATCCAGTGTTGTCTCCCAAAGCTGCTCTGCATCCATCTCACCCAGACCTTTGTAACGCTGCAGAATAAAGTCATTCTTATGCGTATTGCGGTATTTCTCCAGGGCAAGGTCATCATACAGATACTCTTCTTCTCCCTTTTTCGGGATAGCCTTATAAAGCGGCGGTGTTGCCAGATAAACATGGCCAGCCTGGATCAGCTCCGGCATGAACCGGTAAAAGAAAGTCAGCAGCAGGGTGGCAATATGCGCACCGTCTACATCGGCATCTGTCATAATGATGATCTTGTTATATCGCAGTTTGCTGATATCAAAATCATTTCCGTATCCTTCGGAGAAACCACAGCCGAACGCCTGGATCATCGTCTTAATCTCTGCATTCGCAAGTACTTTATCGATAGATGCCTTTTCCACATTCAAGATCTTACCGCGTATCGGGAGAATGGCCTGTGTCCGTCTATTGCGCGCGGTCTTTGCGCTGCCTCCGGCGGAATCACCCTCAACAATAAAGACTTCACATTCTTCCGGATTCCGGCTTTCACAGTTAGCAAGCTTTCCGTTTCCTTCCATCACGAACTTGGTCTTGGAAAGCATGTTCGTCTTGGTCTTTTCCTGTGCTTTACGGATCTTGGCGCTCTTTTCCGCGCACGCGATCGTTGCTTTCAGGTTTTCGAGGTTTTTATCAAAGTATCGTTCCAGTTCCTCACCGGTAATATCACTCGTTACTTTCTGTGCATCCGGATTATCCAGTTTGGTTTTTGTCTGTCCCTCAAATCTCGGATCCGGATGTTTGATGGCCACGATTGCCGTCATACCATTGCGGGCATCCGCACCAGTGAAGTTTTCATCTTTTTCTTTCAGAACACCCAGTTCCCTTGCATAAGTATTGATCAGCTGGGTAAAACGGGCTTTAAAACCTGTAAGATGGGTTCCACCTTCCTGTGTATAAATATTGTTACAGAAGCCCAGAATGTTTTCCTGGAAATCATTGGTGAACTGGAAGGCGACCTCCAGTTCAATCCCCTCTTCTTTGCCTTTGAAATATACCACCGGGGCGACAGCCTCTTTTCCGGTATTCAGTTCATCAATGTAAGCAACCAGTCCGCGCGGCTCAAAGAACACAACCTCTTCCGTTTCATTAAAGCGCTTGTTTTGGAAGATCAGGGTCAGTTCCGGGTTCAGATACGCGGTCTCATGCAGACGCGATTTGATGGCATCCGCACGGAAATAGGTTTTCTCAAAGATCTCTTTATCCGGCATGAACTGAACCATGGTCCCGGTATCACTCTTCCTGCAGGTTCCTTTCTCTGTCAGGTTGCAGGTCTTTTTTCCGCGTTCAAAGCGCTGATTATAGACGATGCCGTCTTTTTTGACTGTCACTTCCAGCCACTCACTCAGTGCATTGACAACAGATGCTCCGACACCATGAAGGCCGCCGGAGATCTTGTAGTTTCCGTCACCAAATTTTCCGCCTGCGTGGAGCATGGTGTAGACCACCTCCACGGCTGGCAGTCCCGTTTTCTTATTGATCCCTACCGGAATACCACGGCCATTATCGATGATCGTAACAGAACCGTCCTCGTTCAAGGTCACCGATATCTCACTGCAGTACCCTGCCAGATGCTCATCTACAGCGTTATCCACGATCTCATAGATCAGGTGATTCAGACCCTTTGTGGAAACACTGCCGATGTACATGCCCGGCCGGCGTCTGACGGCCTCAAGGCCCTCCAGTATGGTTATGGAATCCGCATTATAGTTATCTGTTTTTTCTTTTTTTGCCATAAATATTCCTTGTTATCTGATCCGTTCCGGAAGACCGATCTTCTTTTGTACTTTGCGCAGCGTTTTTTCTGCAAAATAGGAAGCCTTCTCTCCGTTATTCTTAATGATGCTGTCCACGTATGCTTTATCTTTAGACAATTGTTCAAACCGTTCTCTGATCGGAGCCAGTACATCTGCAACTGTTTCTCCGACAGCAAGTTTGAATTCGCCATAACCCTTCTGGTCAAATTCGCGTTCGATCTCCTCGATGCTCTTTCCGGACGCCACACTGTAGATATCCATCAGATTCATGATGCCCGGTTTATCTTCCCGATAAACAATGCTGGTGTCTGAATCGGTGATTGCCCGTTTGAATTTCCGGATGATCGTATCCTTGTCATCCAAAATATAAACAACACTGTTCTGGTTCTCATCCGACTTGCTCATTTTCTTTGTCGGATCTGCAAGAGACATGATCCTTGCACCGGTTTTTCCGATATAAGCCTCCGGAACTGTAAAGACATCTCCGTAAATACCATTAAAACGTTCTGCGATATCTCTGGTTAATTCCAGATGCTGTCTCTGGTCATCTCCTACAGGAACAGCGTCAGCCTGATAGAGAAGAATGTCACATGCCATCAGGACCGGATAGGTCAAAAGGCCTGCATTGATATTATCTGAGTGCTTTGCGCTTTTATCTTTAAACTGCGTCATGCGGTTCAGCTCGCCAAGATAGGTAAAGCATCCCATGATCCATGCCAGCTCTGCATGTGCCGGAACGGAGGACTGATAGTACAGGCAGTTCTTTTCCGGATCCAGTCCTGCTGCCATATACATCATCAGAACATCTCTTGCACTCTTGCGAAGTTCTGCCGGTTCCCGGCGGATGGTCAGCGCATGCAGATCTGCAACTGCGAAAAAGCACTCATATTCATCACTTAAATTGACCCAATTGTGAAGTGCACCGAAATAATTGCCAATATGAAGACCTCCTGTTGCCTGCATCGCACTATAAAGAACTTTTTTGTCTCCGATCATTTTTTTGTCCCTCTCTACTCTCTGAAATCTTTTCTGCGTACATACTGTCTGTAATAATAGACAATATCAAAATGTGTCTGTTCTTCGGATTCCGACGTTAATACCCACTCTGCCATTTTATCCAGATTTGGGAAGTAAGTATCTGCCTGGTAGGAATAATCGATATATGTCACATAGGCTTCATCGCAATATGGAAGCATCTGTTCATAGATTTCTTTTCCTCCGGCAATATAAATGTCGGCATCTTCTTTTCGGGCAGCTTCCAGTGCTTCTTCCACACTGTGGGCTATGATCACATCGGATTCGTGATAATCTTCATTCCGTGTCATGATCACATTGACCCGGTTTGGAAGCGGTTTTCCTCCCGGAAGGCTTTCCAGTGTTTTTCTTCCCATGATCACCACCTGATCAGTTGTGGTCAGACGGAAAAATCTCTGGTCATCCGGGATGTTTGTCAATAGCTTTCCTGCTTTTCCAATCGCCCAGTTTTTATCAACTGCAACAATCGCTCTGATCATATTATTTTCTCCTATCGTATGAATGCTGTTGCGCCGCCGTGTGATCCCGGCACCTTCCTCAAGCGCGAATTATCTAACCTCGCTGCACCCCCGGATAAGCACGGTGCCGTCTGCGGAACTCGCTTCGCTCAAACAGTCCTCGACTGGCACCGATCCGGCCGCACAGCTCGCTAAAATAATTCGCATTTCGGCCGGTCTCGGGATTACATAGCGGTGCAGAAGCACACATGCGCCCATAGTTAGTTTATAATAACAAAAAAAGACCGTAAAAACAAGAAAAAACCACCATATATTGTGATTTTTCAAGCCTAAATACCCAATTTCTTGTGTCAGACCTTTCTATACATTTCAGGCATATAAAAAGGCGGCCATATGATTGGCCGCCTTATCTTTTTTAATATGATGCTGCGAAATCAGCCGAGCTTCATCTCCCTGAAGAAATTAGAGCTTACACCAAACCGTTCCTGATTGTATGCTGCGATCTCCTCGCAGGCATCTCCGTAAACACCAGGGAATGTGCTCATCGGTCCTCCCTGCGTGATACATGGAATAAATCCGTTTGGAGTCTCATATTCATCCATTACCTTGCGAACCCAGTATCTGGTGTTCTCTCTGCTGTAGTCAGGATTGTCGACCCATGCAGAATCAATGCCGGTCATGAAACCGATCTGTCCTTTGTATTTATCTACCAATTCATGAATATTGTTCGTGCTCATGCCTCCCTGCCATACATCGATGCCCATCTCGATCATATCCGGAACTAACGTTGCAGCATAGGAATCGGAATGATGTACGATCAGCTCAACACCATTTTTGTGGAAGTATCCGTAGATTTCTTTATAGGCGTCCAGGAAGAAATCTTCAAACATAGCCGGAGAAATGAATGTGGACTGCTGGCTTCCCCAGTCATCATGATGGAAGATAGCCTCCGGGTGCAGATGTGAACAGATATCTTCTGCCTTCTCCAGCTCGAAATCCCTGATAACTTTGATAATGTCATGGACCTCATCCGGATACTCATAAAGAGCGATCAGGAAACGCTGGATCTCCATAAAGTGATGGCAGTTCTCAAAGATGCCAGGAGCCATCATAACGGTCAGGAACTGATTATCTTTGTCCAGTCCATCTGC
>JAGCAK010000118.1 GCA_017652745.1 Lachnospiraceae bacterium | reverse complement strand
TGCAGGGGCCACTTGGCTTTTGTGACCTGGATCGGGAAGGCATGCTGGTAGAAGGGTATGACCGCCGAAACATGTTTATTACTTATTACAATCTGCCTTATTATAATGAACATCTTTCCCGCATGGGATTCCATAAAGATACAGACTGGGTGGAGTATAAGATCAACGTTCCGACAGAGCAGGACGAAATCTACCAGAAGATCCATCACCTTTCGGAACTCGTCATGAAGCGAGGTCATTTCCATAAAGCTAGTTTCACAAAGCGGTCGCAGTACAAGCCATATATCAAGGACTTTTTTGCACTGGTCAATGAGGCTTATAAAGAATTGTATGGAGTAGTAACACTGAACAAGGACCAGATCGATAAATATGCAGATAAGTTTATTCCATTGATCAACCCGGATTACTGCTGTCTGGTTTTGGATGAGAACGAAAACCTGGTCGGATTCGGCGTGTGCTGTCCATCTGTGGCTGATGCGATGAAAAAGAGCAAAGGTAAACTGTTTCCAATCGGATGGATCCGTTTGTTACGTGCACTGCACAAAAATTCGGCAGTGGATCTGCTTTTAATCGCAGTTCGCCCAGAATTGCGAAAAAAAGGGCTGAATGCAGTTATTATTGACCATATTATGCAAAGCTGTATTAAAAACGGAATTGTCTATGCAGAGACCGGTCCGCAATTGGAAACAAATTCCCAGGTATTAAGTCAGTGGAGAGAATTCGATACGGAAGCACATAAACGCAGAAGATGTTATGTGAAGCCGCTGACTGCTCCTTCACTTTAAACATTGAGTAGAAAAAGACCCTGTCAGGCATTTCGCCTGCAGGGTCTTTTTTTTGGGAAAGAAGTATTTACCTATACCCAAATGTGTATGTATTGCCTAAGTGTAAGGACAAGCTTAGCGATTTGTTTTACCTTGATTCCTGCAGGCGCTGCAGGCACCGGAGCAGTGTTTGCAGTTACCACAGCAGGAGGATCTGCCGTGTTTCTTATCTCTTATGAATTTCACAATGATAGCCGCTACCATGCAGGCAAGAAAGAAACAAACCACGATGGTTCCCCAGTTTTGCGAGAGATAGTTAAACATGTTCAGATCCTCCTTTTCCAATTGGTATTATTCAGGATAACTTCTTTGAAAGTTTCTTTGTAAATGTAGTTGCTTCTTTATACTTCTTAAAGAACAACATATAGACCATCAGGCCAAGCAGCAGGATCGAAACGATCAGTCCGATGATATTGATGTTTCCGGTAAAGATCCCGCCAAACTGATATACCATCAGCGCAATCGCATAAGCAAACAGACATTGATAACCGATGGCAAACCAGGTCCATTTTGGGCTGTTCATCTCTCTTCTGATAGCACCAATTGCAGCAAAGCAAGGCGCACAGAGCAGATTAAATATCAGCAGCGAAAATCCGGAAAGACCTGTAAAGACTGCGGCGATATTCTGATATACAGTTCCATCTCCTGCAGCCCGGTAAAGGATGCCCATGGTACCAACGATGTTTTCCTTTGCTATCAAGCCAGTGATAGAGGCAACGGTTGCCTGCCAGGTACCCCATCCGAGAGGAGCGAAGATCCATTTAATGGCATTTCCGATGGCTGCAAGAATAGAGAAACCGATTTCCTCTTCTTCCAGCATGCGGAACGTTCCATCCACCACACCGAAGAATGAGAGAAACCAGACGATGATGGTAGAAAGCAGAATGATCGTTCCGGCTTTCTTAATAAAGGACCATCCACGTTCCCACATAGAACGAAGCACGTTGCTTATGGTCGGAAGATGGTATGAAGGAAGTTCCATAACAAACGGTGCCGGGTCGCCTGCAAATATTTTCGTCTTTTTCAGCATAATGCCAGAAACAATGATTGCCGCGATACCAATAAAATAAGCGCCGGTTGATACCCATGGACTGCCGCCAAAGATTGCACCTGCAATCATAGCGATAAATGGTACTTTCGCTCCGCATGGAATAAAGGTTGTTGTGATGATCGTCATACGGCGGTCGCGCTCATTCTCAATGGTTCTGGATGCCATGATTCCCGGAATTCCACAGCCGGTTCCGATCAGGATCGGGATAAAGGATTTTCCCGAAAGGCCAAACCGGCGGAAGATCCGGTCAAGCACGAAAGCAATTCGTGCCATATAACCGCAGGACTCTAAAATAGCAAGAAGGAGGAATAAGACGAGCATCTGCGGAACAAAACCTAAGACTGCGCCGACTCCGGCGACGATGCCGTCAAGAACGAGCCCTCTGACCCAATCAGCTGCTTTCAGTTTATCTAAGAGCCCTTCGATCAGGACCGGAATGCCTGGGACCCAGACTCCATATGCTGCCGTATCCGGAGCACCATAGCTTTCTTTATAATCAGTATTCAAATAATTAGCGACAGCGGCTTCCAGATCTGCCTTAGTAGAATTCACATATTCGACTGCAAGCGTTTCTTCATCTTCCAGTTCATATGTTAAGGTGGCTTTATCCGGCGTTGCAGCAAGCAGTTTTGTCAGTGCAGAAGCAGCCATTGCTTCGTCAAACTCTTCGGATTCTACGTCAATCGCCCCAGCAATATCCTCTGTGCCATATTCTGCGATATAAGCATCCAGAATCGCGTCGGTATCTCCGTATGTCTCCGCGGCTTCTGCATATTTTGCAGACCCGATACCGAAAAGATGCCAGCCATCACCAAATAATCCATCATTTGCCCAATCGGTTGCGGCGGAACCGACGGCAACCATAGAGATCCAGTAAACAAGAAACATAATAATGATAAAGATAGGAAGTCCCAGCCAACGGTTAGTTACAACGCGATCAATTTTGTCAGAGGTTGTTAGTTTCTCCTTACTTTTTTTCCTGTAGCAGGATTTGATCACGTCCGCAATGTAAACATAACGATCATTGGTAATGATGCTTTCTGCATCATCATCCAGTTCCTCTTCCGCAGCCTGAATATCCGCCTCAATATGAGCCTTTACGTCGTCCATCAGGTTCAACTGTTCCAAGACTTTTTCGTCTCGTTCAAAAATCTTAACCGCATACCATCTCTGCTGTTCTTCCGGAAGATCATGTACAACTGCTTCTTCAATATGAGCAAGCGCATGTTCTACAGGCCCGGAAAATCTATGAGTTGGAATAGTGCGAGCACTTTGGGCAGCTTCTATCGCAGCTTCCGCAGCTTCCATGACCCCATCTCCTTTCAAAGCAGATATTTCAACTGCTTTGCATCCTAACTGACGGGAGAGCTCTTCGATATTGATCTTGTCGCCGCTTTTTTTTACGATGTCCATCATGTTGATTGCGAGTACGACCGGAATACCAAGCTCTGTCAGTTGGGTGGTCAGATAAAGGTTTCTCTCCAGGTTTGTTCCATCAATGATATTGAGGATTGCATCCGGCCGTTCTTTGATCAGATAGTTTCTGGCGACTACTTCCTCTAATGTATATGGGGAAAGAGAATAAATACCAGGAAGGTCAGTGATCGTAACGCCTTCATGCTTTTTTAGTTTTCCTTCTTTTTTTTCGACAGTAACACCCGGCCAGTTACCCACAAACTGGTTGGAACCGGTAAGGGCATTGAATAATGTTGTTTTTCCGCTGTTCGGATTTCCCGCCAGCGCAATTTTAATATCCATAACTGTTATCCTTTCTTGACACAATTAGCTATAGCTAACCGCTGTTATAAAAATATCTTTTGGTTATTTTTCTATTTGCTGGTCAGGAATCTCGACCTCGATCATCGCTGCATCTGCTTTTCGCAGAGAAAGTTCGTAGCCGCGAACGGTAACTTCCACCGGGTCTCCTAGAGGAGCTACTTTTCTGATATAGACATCAACGCCTCGCGTGATTCCCATATCCATGATCCGACGTTTGACAGCACCTTCTCCATGCAGCTTTACGACTTTGACAGTGTCGCCGATTTTTACATCTCTTAGAGTTTTCATTGTTACTCACCTCCCGAAAAAATGAATAGCTGGACAGCATGTTCATATCATGATCCTGCGTGCCATTTCGTCATTGATCGCAACCCGTGATTCTTTTACTTTAACAATCAGGTTGCCGCCGATCGAACTGATGACACTGACATTTCCACCAGCGACAAAGCCCAGGTTTTCTAAATGTTTTTTTACTTCCGGGCCTCCTCCGATTTTTCGTATCGTGTACTCTTCATCCTTGTTGGCTAATGATAACGGCATCATTTTTTTATCCCTTCTAATAGTATTTTGATTAGTTATGGCTAACCGAATAAATCAGAAAAACGGTTAGCGTAGCCTAACCATTGTCATTATAGTTACCCTGCGCTAATTTGTCAATGCGATATTCAAGAATTGGTTTTTCTTGATAGAAGGATACAATTGTGTTACTTTTATGAAGTAATTGAAGGAAATGTTTTTATAGGAGAAGGGTAATGGCAATTAAAGAATCAGGGGAGATGTATCTGGAAACGATACTGGTTTTATCCCAGAAAATGGAGGTTGTCCGCGCAATTGATGTTGTAAAGGAATTAGGTTATTCCAAACCATCTGTCAGCCGGGCGATGAGCATATTAAAGAACGATGGTTTTATTAAAGTTTCGGATGCTGGAGCTATCACATTGACTGCAAAGGGCAGAAAAATTGCCGAAACGATTTACGAAAGACATAATGTGATCTCAGACCTGCTGGAGATGATTGGTGTCAGTAAGAATGTGGCCATTGAGGATGCCTGCAGAGTAGAGCATTATATCAGCGAAGAGACCTTTGATGCACTTCGGAAGTTCCATAAGAAAAAAGAAAAAAAGTAGAACACAATTAAAACGAAGCAAAAGAGGAATCTTTCAGATTCCTCTTTTTATTTTCCTATAAAAAAAGGGATGATATACCAGATGATATGCCACAGGAAAAGAATCTGAAAATGGGCTTTCAGATCGTTGATCAGAGTTATGAATATATGTCCAACAAAATTAATGAAATTTCCCGAAAAAACTTGAAAAAACTATATTGACAATAGGGAAAGCGGGTGGTATTATATCCAAGCTGTCCCACAAAAAACAGGGGCAGAATGCCCTGCAGAAGGGCAGCGCCGTAAGGCATCCACCATGAATGGTACCCCTTACGGCATATGCGCACCATGATAACTGAACAGTATAGACCATCCCTGAAATTTCTTATAAAATTTCAAGATGCGATCGTTTCAAAACGAGAACAGTAAAAAAAGATAGCTAAGCAGATGCTTGAGCTCATCAGACTCAAGGATGTCCACGGA
>JAGCAK010000117.1 GCA_017652745.1 Lachnospiraceae bacterium | reverse complement strand
AGTTGGTGATGTGCTGATGCATACCCCGTTGTTAAACTATGCAGATAATGGAGATGGAACATACGACTTTAACAGTATTTTTGCTGTTATGAAAGATGATATCTCCCGTGCCGATATTGCTGTCTGCAATCAGGAAACTCCTGTTGATCCATATTCAGACCCGGATGGAGGCATTCATTTTATCTTTAACACTCCAACAGAAATCGTTGATGCAGAGATCAATGCAGGGTTTGATGTAGCAACGCAGAGTTCCAATCACACGTATGACATGGGTTCTGAGGGCGTGATCAATACTGTGAATTACTGGAGAAGCAGAGCGGATCAGATCAAAATGATCGGAGCAAATGCTTCACAGGAAGACCGGGATACGATCTTTGTATATGAAAAGAACGGCATAAAAATTGCAATGCTGAACTATACTTACGGTCTGAATGGCTTTGAGATGCCTTATGATATGCAGTATCTGGTCACTCTGATCGATGATGCAAACTATGATCTGATCGTTTCGGATATCAGGCGGGCAAAAGAAATGGCTGACTTTGTTATCGTATTCCCACATTGGGGCACGGAAGATCTGGTTGGAGACATCACAGATTTCCAGGATTACTGGGGAAGAGTCTTCACAGAGGCTGGCGCAGATCTGATCATCGGGACGCATCCGCATGTTTGTGAGAAGATCGAATGGATCACTGCCGAAAACGGAAATCGTGCCCTTTGCTATTATTCTATAGGCAACTATGCATCCAATCAGCAGGAGACACCGGAAGTATTAGGAGGTATGGCAAAAGTCCGTATCGTGAAAGAAGACGGCAGAACTTATATTGATGAAAGTGCAACCGGTGTTGTTCCGGTCGTCACACATAATATTCCAATGGGTGGATTTACGCAGAATGTAGTCTGCTATAAACTGCAGGATTATTCTGAAGAATTAGCTGAGGAACATGATATTTACGTCAATGGAAGGGACTATTTCAACTATGACCGTTTAAATGAACTGGCAAGTGAGATCTTTGGTTCCTGGATCATTCAATATTAATTATGGACAATAGAAACAATCGGACTAGAAACAATTCAAACAGAAATTCTTCTAACAGGAGCAGGCAGTCAGCCATAGCCAGACGGAAGAAACAAAGACAGCGGCTGATCATCCGGATCATTACGATCCTGGTTGCAGTTGCATTGATTGCTACATTTGTGCTTGGTGCGATCTCCTGCAATAACAAGAAAAAGACCGGCCCACAGCCGGAAACAGAGAATGTGACGACTGAGGCTTCTACACAGGAAGATGGGACAAAACAAGTCACATTAGCTGCTGTCGGAGATATTATTGCTCATGAGACCATTTTAAATCTGGCTGACACAGGAGATGGGTATGATTTTTCCTCTCTGTTTGCCTTATTGAAAAATGATATTTCCTTAGTAGATCTGACGATTGCGAATGTGGAGACGCCTTTAGGCGGCGGTCCATATACCGGCTATCCGAATTTTAATACGCCGGATGAAATGGGACTGGCTGTGATCGATGCCGGATTTGATGTTGCTCTGCAGGCATCAAATCATTCAATGGATGCAGGGACGGACGGAATCAGACATGCTATTCGTTTTTGGAAGAGCCATGCAGATCAGATCTTAATGGTAGGTATGCACGAATCTGCAGAAGAAGAGTCACAAATTCCGATCATTACAGTAAACGGCATTTCCTTTGCTGTTTTAAACTATACTTATGGACTGAACGGATATGAACTTCCTTACGATGAAGATTATCTGATCACACTGATGAATGACGGTACCAGGGACTTTATCAGAGAGCAGGTAGAGCGGGCTTCCTCTCAGGCGGATTTTGTTATTGTCTGTCCGCATTGGGGTGAAGAAAACCAGGTTGGAGAGCCGACCTATGAGCAGGAAGACTGGGCAATGCTTTTTACAGAAGCTGGAGCGGATCTCATCTTAGGGACACATCCACATGTAATTGAAGATATTGAATGGATCACAGCCGATAATGGAAACAGAGCACTTTGTTATTATTCTTTAGGAAACTTTGTTTCTAATCAGCAGTACACAGATCTGGTATTAGGCGGTATGGCCTATCTGGTCATTGAACAGGATGAGCAGGGAACCCATATAAGGGAAGACAGCGCGAAAGTGATTCCGGTGGTAACCCATAATGATAAAACAGGTGATCCGGTTGTCATCCAGACTTACTATCTGGCGGATTATACGCAGGATCTTGCAGATGTCCATGATACGTATTTATCTTTTGACGGAGACTTTTCTTTATCACTGCTCGAACAGAAAGCAGGGAATGTTTTCGGTTCATGGATGATCGACCGTATCCCGCGTTAAATAAAGAAAAACCCTTTTTTATCCTTGCCTTTGGGGTCTTTTTATGTTATTATTTCTCGCAGTTGTTAATTAGATGGAGGTTATGTTTTGTTTTACTTAATTGCAACGATTATAGTTACTATAGCGAGTGTTATTTTGATCATTGCGGTCTGTCTGCAGGAAGGCAAATCCGCAGGACTTTCGGGTTCTATCAGCGGTGGCTCTGATACATATTGGAGCAGAAATAAAGGAAGGTCCAAGGAAGGAAGGCTGGAAAAGATCACGATCATCATGATGGTTATCTTCTTCGTAGCGGCCATATTGCTGAACGTGGGGCTCTTCACAAAACTTTGATCAATTACAACACTCTCACATGAGAGTGTTTTTTTGAAATATGGATAATATTAAACTGATCGCAAATAACAAAAAAGCATATCACGACTACTTTGTGGAAGATACTTATGAAGCGGGGATCTCTCTGAAAGGAACCGAGGTAAAATCTCTGCGGATGGGGAAATGCAACATCAAAGAAGCATTTATCAAAGATCGTAACGGAGAAATGTTTGTATACGGTATGAATATCTCTCCGTATGAAAAAGGTAATATTTTTAACCGGGATCCTCTCAGGATCAGAAAGCTGTTACTTCACAAAGATGAGATCCGAAAGATCACGCAGAAAACATCCCAGCAGGGATATACCGTGATCCCTTTAAAGGTCTATTTTAAAGACAGCCTTTGCAAGGTGGAGATTGGATTGTGCAAAGGTAAAAAGCTTTATGATAAGAGAGATGCAATCGCAAAGAAAGACCAGAAGAGAGAAGCGGAACGCGATCTGAAGATTCGGAATCTGAAACAGTAAAGGAATAGGAAGTATGGAAATTTGGAATGAAGCAAAAGAATGCATGAGTCGTGACCAGATGACCCAGCTGCAAAGTGCCCGTCTGAAAAAAGCAGTCACCAATGTCTATCACAATGTGAAGTTCTATCGGCAGAAAATGCAGGAGATGGGACTGGAACCGGGTGATATTAAGGGGATCGAGGATATTAATAAGCTTCCGTTTACAACGAAAGCAGATCTTCGTGACAATTATCCTTTTGGACTTTTTGCTGTGCCAAAGACAGAAATCGTTCGTATTCATGCCTCTTCCGGAACAACGGGAAAACCGACCGTTGTTGGTTATACGCGAAAAGATCTGGATACCTGGAGCGAATGTGTTGCCAGATGTCTGACGATGGCCGGTCTGGGTAAGGATGATATTATTCAGGTCGCCTATGGATATGGCTTGTTTACAGGTGGTCTGGGAGCTCATTATGGTGTTGAAAACCTTGGCGCTACAGTAGTCCCAATGTCTACCGGAAACACTAAGAAACTGATCAATATGATGATCGATTTTGAAGTTACCGGTTTGATGTGTACCCCTTCTTATCTGATGCATATTGCTGAAGTGATTGAAGAAATGGGTGTAAAAGATCAGATTAAACTGAAATCAACGATCAATGGGGCTGAGCCATGGACAGAAGCAATGCGGATCCAAATTGAGGATCGTCTGAATATCAAAGCATTTGATATTTATGGTCTGAGTGAATTGATGGGTCCGGGTGTGGCAAATGACTGCGAATATCATAAAGGCATGCATATTTTTGAGGATTACTTCCTTCCAGAGATCATCGACCCGAATTCAAAGGAATCTCTTGAGGATAATGTCACTGGAGAATTGGTCCTTACGAATCTTAACAAGGAAGGGATGCCTCTTCTTAGATATCGGACCAGGGATCTGACCAGCATTTCACATGATGTGTGTGATTGCGGCAGGACAACTGCCAGACTGTCCAGATTTAAAGGCAGAAGTGACGATATGCTGATCATCCGCGGTGTGAATGTATTTCCATCTCAGATTGAGACAGCACTTCTTTCCCTGGATGAAACGACACCAAACTATCAGATTATTGTTGACAGAGTCGGTTCTCTGGATAATCTGACTGTTAAGGTGGAAGTAGATGAGAAATTCTTCTCTGATGAGATCCGTGAATTAGAGAAGTTGGAAAAGAAGATCGCTTATGCGATCCAGCAAATGATCGGACTTGCAACAAAAGTTAAATTGGTTGAGCCGAGATCGATCGAGCGCAGTGAAGGAAAAGCAAAACGCGTGATCGATAACCGGAAATTTGATTAAAGGAGGAGGGCAGATTCATGGCATTGAAACAGTTATCTGTTTTTCTGGAAAACAGAGAAGGCAGACTGGAAGATCTCTTTCAGGTTTTTGAAGCAAATAATATTGAAATTCATTCTTTCTCTCTTGCTGAAAGCAGTGAATATGGGATCCTGCGGCTGATCGTTTCCAATCCGGAAATTGCGAAGGAAGAATTACGCGCAGTAGATTTTTCTGCATCCCTGACAGACGTGGTTGCGGTTCGCCTTCCCGGTGGTTTTGACAGCTTAAAAAGTGTGACGGATGCCGTTACCAGCGAGTATAATATTGAATATATGTATGTCCTTTCTACTGAAAAAGACAAACAGGCGATCGTCTTTAAGATCAAAAATGTGGAAGAAGTAGAAAAAAGTTTAGAAGAAAAAGGGTTTACATTGATCAATTGAGAGTTTGGCAACGGTTATTCACTATCTTATTTCTGTGCTTTATCCTCCTGTTTTGCAGCGGGGCTGCTTTTTATCCAAAAGAGATAAAACGGGATTCTGAACCTGCCGCAGAAACGGAGACCAAAGCAGAAGAAGAAAAGGATAAAGATAAGAAACCGGAACCTGATGTCATTTATGATAGTTTCGGTGAGATCATAAAGAAAAAAATAAACGGTATCTGGTATATCTGGGATGACGATTTTGGTTATCGTGAAGAAGTCCAGCTTGCTCAGGAGCGGAAAGTCGATAAAGACAGTGTGAAAGAAGAAAAGGCACAGATAAAAATGGAATGTGTCTACCAGGAGCCGGAGATGCCAACAGGATGCGAGATCACTGCGTCCTATATGATCTTGAAATATTATCATTTCCCAATTTCGAAAGTTCGTTTTGGAAATAAGTATTTTGAGATTAAAGAAAAAAAGACGGATTATCGTTATTCTTTTGTTGGTGATCCTTATTCAGAATATGGTCTCGGGTGCTATGCACCGGCTGTTGTTCTGGCTTTAAATCGTTATTTCAATGTATGTGAATCAGATCTGCTGGCTTTTAATTATACCGGTTACAGTTTTGAGACACTGCTGAATGCAGTCGGAAATGGTTATCCGGTCATTTTCTGGGGAACCCAGTATATGAAAGAGCCATTTTACGGATCCACTTTCAAGCTGGGAGATGATACCATTACGTGGATCAGCCAGGAACACTGTATGGTATTGATCGGATATGATCTGGGGAAAAATACCGCTTTTGTGAATGACCCTCTGGCGGGACCTGTGGAATATGATCTGGATCTGGTCAAAAAAAGGTATCTGCAGCTTGGCTCACAGGCTATTATAGTTAGAAATCGATCAGAATGTTACGACAGGAGGAATAAAACATTTGCATTTCGGTATGATCCCAATATGCCGAAAGCAGAATAAACTGAATACGGGGCTGTAAAGGTTTCGACGGGGTTTTTGAAATAGAGTAAGCCACTGGTAGCGGGTAACTACCTAAAAAGATCCAATTAAAAATAAACGCTAAAAATAATAAATTAGCTTTAGCTGCCTAAGTTGCAGCTCGTCGGCCGGCAGAGGCCCGCTGCTGCCGCACCGGCGTCATCATTGCGGGAAACTCTGTACCCTAAGCTTTGCAGGCACAGAACATTGATGAAGCTACTCTGATCGGAAGTCTGTCATTGGGGATCCGGGCAGGGGAATCAAAATTTCAATGACTATAGTGGAAGAAAGCTTTACGGATGAGGTTTCGGACGGGGGTTCGATTCCCCCCAGCTCCATAAATGACCAGGAGACCCTAAAGGGTCTTCTGGTCATTTATATGAAGGAATCGAACGGCAAGGCCGAGACCGAAGGTCGAGAGGAGGCGCCGGTGGCGCGTCCGAGCCACAGCCCGGCCTGAAAGGCAGCTATGCTGCCGGCGGGATTCCCCCCAGCTCCCTTTCATAACAGACTCATCGAAAAACACAACAACATGTGATATACTGATTCAAATATTCATATTGATGGTGAATGAAAGGTAAGAATTTGATCAGATACTTTTTTCAAAAGATTGGATAAATTAGCAATGGTAGAATACGTAGATATTGTCATAATTGGTGCAGGTATTCTTGGCTGTTTTGCAGCCAGAGCTTTTTCTGCATATGATCTGAAAACCATCGTATTGGAAAAACGGGAAGACGTATGTACGATGATCAGTAAAGGCAATACAGGTATTGTATATGCAGGATATGACATGCATCCAGGTTCCTTAAAGGCAAATCTGACGGTAAAGTCCAACAGTGAATTTGAAGATCTTTGCAATGAACTTGGTGTTCCATTTTATCGCTGTGGTTCTCTTATGATTTCCTATGGACCAAATGGAGATCGTTCTCTTGAAAAGAAGTTGGAACATGGCAGACAAAACGGTGTTCCTAATCTCAAGATGATCAGTGGGGAAGAAGCCCAGAAGATGGAGCCAAACCTGAAACAAGGCATTACAAAGGCCCTTTATGCGGAAACAACAGGAGTCGTTAATCCGTGGGAATTAGGAATCGCAGCTTTTGAAAATGCCAGATCCAACGGAGTCTCCTTCCGGTTTATGGAAGAAGTGAAATCTTGTGAAGCCTCAGAGGATGGGATACTTCTGAAAACAACTTCAGATAATGGGCATTCAGATAAGGAACATACCTATGTCGCCAAATATGTGATCAATTGTGCCGGTTCTGATGCTTCTACAGTACGCGAACTATTGTTCCCGAAAACGATCGGCATTCACCATACCAGAGCTAATTATCTTGTTTACGAACAGGGAAAAGAAAGAACCGTCTCCCGTGTTGTTTTTTATGAACCGGAACAAAAGGATAAGGCGCTGACATTGGCTCCGACACTTGATCGTCATCTGATCATTGGGGCCACAGAGTCAGAATCAGATGATCAGCCGACCTATGCAACTGACCGGGAAGATCTGGAACGACTGCTTTCCTTTACCAGAGATATCCTTCCTGAAATGGATGCATCCACTTTATTGAACCAGTTCGGCTCCGCAAGGCCAAATCCATATCTGTATGATGATCCATCAGCACACCTTTCTGATTTCAATATTGCTGAAGATGACAGAATGATCAGTCTGATCGGAATTAAAACACCAGGGATCACCTGCGCATATGAACTGGGCAAGCTGGTTGCTGATAAAATAATCGAAAGGATCGGAGAGGTAAAAGAAAATTCTAACTATGATCCGATACGTATCCCCCCGGAACCATTTTCTGTTCTTCGGTATAACAGTGCGGTTGACGGACCGATCATCTGTGCCTGCAACCTGGTCACAGAACGGATGATACGTGATGCTGTGAAAAGGGGCGCTACGACAATTAATGGGATCCGCCGCCGGACAAGTGCCGGAATGGGCAGATGCCAGGGTGCTGAATGTGAAGAGGCAATCATAAAGATCCTTGCAGATGAATTGGAAATTTCCATACAGGAAGTAACAAAAGACGGAACAGGGAGTACTATTATCATATGAAGCAGACTAAACCCGTCTTAGCTGTAATTGCCGCAGGTGTTCTGTGGGGAATCATCAGTATATTTGTAAAAAGACTTTCATCTTCTATCGATCCGCTGCAGATCTCATTGATACGTATGCTGATCGCTGCAGTCTGTTTTTCTATATTCGTTCTGATCAAAGATCGTTCCAAATTTAAAATCAACTGGAAAGATCTTTGGATGTTTGCCTGCACAGGCATCGTAAGCATTGTACTTTTTAATACTTGTTATTTTTATACAACCATTCATTCACAGGCCAGTATTGCAGTAGTGCTGCTTTATACATCCCCCGTCTTTGTTATGATCTTTTCTGCTATTTTCTTTAAGGAAAAAATAACTTTCAATAAGATCATTGCTTTGATCCTTACGATTTGCGGCTGTGTTCTGGTTGCCGGGTTGATTGGCGGAAATGTATCGATTGCCCCTCACGTATTATTGACCGGTATTGCTTCCGGTCTGTTTTACGCATTGTATTCGATTTTCGGGGAGATTGCTCTGCGAAAATATGACACAATGACGGTAACCGTTTGGACTTTCATTTTTGGTCTTATAGGCTCAATCCCTTTGGGGAAACCAGCTGCAACATTCCGCGCGCTGACGAATGAGCCAATCCTGATCCTGTATGCCTTTGGCATCGGGGTCTTATCTACTGTTCTTCCGTATTTTCTTTACACATGGGGGCTGGGAAGAATGGAAACATCCAAAGCAGCTATTCTGGTTGCTGTGGAACCTTTGGTAGGATGTGTGATTGGTATGACGTTATTTCATGAGCCGCATAATATCCAGAAGATCATCGGTATTATCCTGATCCTGGGTTCCATCATCATATTGAATCTGAACATGAAAAAAAGTTCGTATTAAATTAATACAAAGTGATATCAGACGTTGCAGATGCTCTTTATTCGTGATACCATAATCAGCGAGCTAGGGGAGCCGCAAGGCTGAGATTTCATTAGAAGTACCCTTATTACTTGATTCGGTTAATACCGACGTAAGGAAGCTTACTTTTTTCAAGTAATCCCCCTGCGAAAGGAGGTTTTTTTATGTCATTTTTTATCAAAGAAGTTGATGGAGATTTAGTTCTCCAAACAGGCGGCTATATTGTAGCTGCAGTCATTTTAGCAGTCTTGATCCTCATCGCCGGGCTTTTGCTTTCCAAACGTGGAGAGCGGAAAAAGATGAGTGCGAAGCAACTGGCATTTTGTGCCGTTGCATTGGCATTGGCTATGGTCACATCCATGATCAAGATATTCCGTTTTCCATTTGGCGGTTCCGTAACACTGTTCAGTATGCTTTTTATCTGTTTGATCGGTTACTTTTACGGACCGGGTACCGGTATTCTGACAGCTGTCGCTTATGGCGTTTTGCAGTTTATCCTGGGACCATACATTTATACGCCAATTCAGGTGGTTGTGGATTATCCATTAGCATTTGGCGCCCTTGGCCTTGCAGGACTTTTCTGGAAGAGCAAAAACGGTCTTTTAAAGGGCTATATCATAGGTGTTGTTGGACGATGGGTCTTTTCGGTGATATCTGGCTGGGTCTTTTTTGGCGAATACGCATGGGATGGCTGGGCAGCTCTTCCGTATTCCCTTTGCTATAATGGAGCCTATATTTATGCAGAGGCAATCATTACGATCATTCTGATCAGTATTCCGCCGGTAAAAAAGGCAATCAACTATGTGAAAAACATGGCGCTCGCATGAGCGCCTTTTTCTTTTATCAGTAGGATTCAATAGGGATTTATGGTAAAATAATAATATGAAAAAAT
Source organism: Lachnospiraceae bacterium (assembly GCA_017652745.1). Classification (GTDB taxonomy): domain Bacteria; phylum Bacillota; class Clostridia; order Lachnospirales; family Lachnospiraceae; genus RGIG5612. Next base: position 4,961 of record JAGCAK010000117.1, on the reverse strand, counting down.
TATCAAAAGACCTGGTCAGATCCGATAACGAAACTGAGTCTGTACGCTTAAATAAATATATGAGCGATGCAGGCTTTTGTTCCAGAAGAGAAGCAGACCGCTTGATTGAAAATGGAAAAGTGTTGATCGATGGGGTTCCTGCACAACTGGGACAGAAGGTGTTTCCGGGACAGATAGTTTCTGTTGAAGGCAATATTCTGAAGCCTACGGACAAGTTGATCCTTCTGGCATTTCATAAACCAATTGGCATTGAATGTACGACAGATCAAAAGAATCCAAATAACATTATTGATTATATCCAGTATCCGGAACGGATCTATCCGATAGGACGGCTGGATAAGAACTCTACCGGGTTGATCCTTTTGACTAATACCGGAGAGATCGTGAACCGGATCTTAAAAGCATCTAATTATCACGAAAAAGAGTATCTTGTGTCTGTAGATAAAGAGATCGATGAATCTTTTCTGGTAAAAATGCGTTCCGGGGTCCGTATTTTTCTGGAAGATGGAAAGAAAGAAGTCGTGACCAGAAAATGCGAAGTTAAACGTATTGGCAAAAAAGAATTTTCAATTATCCTGACGCAGGGCCTGAACCGGCAGATTAGGCGGATGTGTGAAGAATTGGGATATAAAGTCGTTTCCCTGAAACGGATCCGGATCATGAACATCCATCTGGCTGGTTTAAAAGAAGGAAAGTTCAGGCAGCTTTCAGAAGAAGAAATAAAGGAACTGGTAAAAGAATGAAAGAGAAACAGGAACGGATCAAGGAGCTGATCGAGTTATTAAATGAGGCAGCAAGGGCCTATTATAAAGAAGACCGGGAGATCATGCCAAACTATGAGTATGACCGTCTATATGATGAGCTTGCCGCATTGGAAGAGGAGACTGGTCTTGTATTTGCAAATTCTCCTACCCAGAATGTCGGATATGAAAGTGCTGCAGAACTTGTAAAAGAAGCGCATGAATCACCAATGCTTTCTCTGGACAAAACCAAAGATACGGAAGTGCTTGCATCTTTTCTTGGAGATAGAAAGGGCATTTTATCCTGGAAATTAGATGGACTGACGATCGTGTTAACGTATCAGGACGGAACACTGTATAAAGCTGTGACCAGAGGTAATGGAGAAATCGGTGAGATCGTAACAGCAAACGCGAAACAATTCCTGAATGTTCCCCTTTCCATTCCATTTAAAGGCAAGCTGGTCCTGCGAGGAGAGGCAGTGATCTTATATAAAGATTTTGAAAAGATCAATGAAGAAATAGAAGATCTTTCTGCCAAATATAAAAATCCAAGGAACCTTTGTTCCGGTTCAGTCAGACAGCTGGATCCATCAATTACGGCAAAAAGAAAAGTCCGTTTATATCCTTTTTCATTGGAAAGTGCCCAGGGCAGCGAGGTGGATGGTATTCCTGCACCTGATTTTCAAAATTCGAACGAGCAGAAGTTTATCTGGCTGAAGAGCCAGGGATTTGACGTTGTACCATATAAGATCGTAACAGGTGCTGACGTGGCTGAAAAGGTAAGCGAGTACGCCAGAGAGATTGAACATTTTGAGATCCCTTCAGATGGTCTGGTTCTTTTAATGGATGACATCGCTTACGGACAAAGTCTGGGACGGACAGCGAAATTCCCCCGCAATGCAATAGCTTTTAAATGGAAAGATGAAATTGCCCAGACTACATTACTTGAAGTAGAATGGTCTCCATCTCGTACAGGCCTTATAAATCCGGTCGCTGTTTTTGAACCGGTTGAATTAGAAGGGACAACAGTATCCCGCGCCAGCCTGCATAATATCAGCATCATTGAAGGACTGGAATTAGGCATCGGTGACCAGATCACCGTATATAAGGCCAATATGATCATTCCGCAGGTGGCTGAGAATCTGACAAAAAAGAATGATCTTATTCCTCCGGATACCTGCCCTGCATGTGGGGAAAAGACAGTGATCCACAATGAAAACGGTGTTAAAACTCTTTTGTGTCCAAATTCGGAATGTCCGGCTAAAAAAATCAAGAGCTTTGCTGATTTTGTCAGCCGCAATGCTATGAATATAGAAGGAATTTCGGAAGAAACACTTGAAAAATTCATCGGTCATGGTCTGATAGCTGAATATGCTGATATTTACAAACTGGAACGGTATAAGGACCGTATTACATCCATGATCGGATTTGGGGATAAATCCTTTGAAAATATACAAAAATCAGTCGAATCATCCCGTCATACGACTTGTGCAAGAGTTTTGAATGCATTAGGAATTATCGGGATAGGGCAGGCAAATGCGAAATTGATCAGCCGTTATTTTAAGAATGATTTTACGGCTATCAGAAATGCTTCGGCCGGGGATCTGGTGCAGATCGATCAGATTGGAGATGTTCTGGCCAGATCCATTACAGATTACTTCCAGAATGAGAAGAATAAGAAGATCGTGGATGATCTTCTGGAAGAGATTGAGTTTGAAGAAGAAAACAGCACGCAGGAAGAAACCTTGGCTGGGATGACATTTGTGATCACGGGTTCGCTAAATCAATATGAAAACCGGGATGCGCTGAAAAAGGAAATTGAGGAAAAAGGCGGTAAAGTGGCAGGCAGTGTCTCCTCTAAAACCAGCTTTCTGATCAATAATGATATTCAGTCTAATTCATCCAAAAACAAGACTGCTAAATCACTGGGAATACCGATCATAACAGAAGAGGAGTATATCGAACGATTCTGTTAAAAAGGTTGAAATGCATCAAAAGGTATAGTATAAAAGATGCAATGATTTTCGAGGAACAACATTATGCCGATTAAAGTACAGAAAGATCTGCCAGCAAGAGCTGTCATTGAAAAAGAGAATATCTTTATTATGGATGAGACCAGGGCTATTTCACAGGACATCCGTCCTCTGGAGATTGCCCTTGTTAATCTGATGCCTTTGAAAGAGGATACAGAGATCCAGCTGATCAGATCTCTTTCCAATACGCCGCTGCAGGTCAATCTGACGTTCGTGATCCCGTCACATCACAGATCTAAAAATACGCCTGTCTCACACCTGAATCAGTTTTATAAGAAATTTGAAGAAATAAAGGATCAGAAGTTTGATGGACTGATCATAACCGGCGCTCCGATTGAGATGCTGGAATTTGAAGAAGTGGATTTCTGGGAAGAGATCGTGGAGATCATGGATTGGTCAGAAGAAAATGTTACTTCTACCGTATTCCTTTGCTGGGCAGCACAAGCCGCGCTCTATCATTTCTATGGGATCAATAAAACCGTATTACGGAAAAAGCTTTCCGGTGTTTATCAGCATAAGGTGCACAACCGGAAAACCCCATTAGTACGCGGTTTTGATGATGTATTCTGGGCACCGCATTCCCGTAATACAGAAGTGCCGCTGAGCCTGGTTGAGAAGAACAAAGAGATCACCATTCTGGCTGATTCGGATGAGGCAGGACTTTTCCTTGCTATGGCACAGGAAGGAAAAAAGATTTTTGTCATGGGTCATCCTGAATATGACCGCACGACACTGGATTATGAGTATAAACGTGATATGAAAAAAGGTCTGAACCCGCAGATTCCAAAGAACTATTACCCTAAAAACAATCCGGAAAATAAACCGGTGCTGACCTGGAGAGGCCACGCAAACACTTTATATACAAACTGGCTGAATTATTACGTGTATCAGGTCACACCATACAAGCTCAGCGAGATCAAAAAATAAGGCACTTCCAAGTGCCTTTTTTATTTGCACATTATAATCAAAGAAGACAAGCATGATTTTTGAAAAAAAGATTAAAATATGCTTGCAAATCCAAAAATTACGAGTATAATTCGGAATTACCAATTCGGGTCATTCTTTTACCGTTCGGTAGAAAACCCCTTTTACAGTTATCTTTTTCCTCTTTCACATCTTACAGGAGGGTTCATTATGATCATCAATCTTAAAGAAAAAGGCGAAATAATTCTATTTGCCGAAGATCCAAGCAAACCGGAAGAGCATATCTTTGTTTATAAGCTCAAAAATCTTGATTCTGCTTTGTCAGAAGATGATGGAGCGGATATCTATGTGGCAGTGCCAAATGGCAGAAATGTTTCCCTGATCGACCTGCCAAAGGGAAGTTATTCCATGGAAAAACTGAATAAATAGATATATGATCCGGGGTATGACGGTATTATATAAATAAATTCAGAAAGGAACTATCTATGACGGTATCATCGAAACCATCCGTTATCTTATGATTCATCTTTTTAAACCCCATTCAGTCCTCATTGTTCAAATTGCGGCCGGACCGCATACCAGATCCGGCCAATCCTCTTTTATTGACAGAAAGAAATAAAGAGTATAAAATTAATCAGTTGTAATATGTACAATGAAAACTAAATAAGGAGGTGCTCCTCGTATGCTACCAATTTGGCTGGTTATAGTTATTGCTGTAATTTGCTTTGGTATTGCTGCTGTGATCTTCTGGTTTGTGTCAAAATCTTCCACACAGAAGAGCTATGAGAGTAAGATCGGTAGTGCGGAAGAAAAAGCAAGAAGCATTATTGATGATGCATTAAAGACAGCAGAAAGCAAAAAGAGAGAAGCGCTTTTAGAGGTAAAAGAAGAGTCAATCCGTGTTAAGAATGACCTGGAAAAAGAAACCCGTGAGCGCAGAAACGAATTACAGAAATACGAGAGAAGAGTTCTTCAGAAAGAAGAGTCCCTGGACAAAAAGAATGAGCAGGTAGATAAGCTGCAGAATTCTTTGAATCAAAAAGCTCAGGAACTGGAAAAACAAAAAGAAGAACTGAAACAGGTGAATGCAGAGCGTACAAAGGAACTGGAAAGAATCTCTGGTCTCACCTCCGAACAGGCAAAGGAAATCTTACTGAAAAGCCTTGAGGAAGAAGTTCAGCTTGACGCTGCCAAGATGATCAAGGAATCCGAAGTCAGAGCAAAAGAGATCGCTGATGAAAAAGCAAAGGAATATATTGTTTCT
>JAGCAK010000116.1 GCA_017652745.1 Lachnospiraceae bacterium | reverse complement strand
TGTAACCGTTAATGTAAACTATCAGTCTTCCGGCGATCTGGTCAAAGCAATCGTCGCAGGCGGTGTTTGTGATATCTTCATTTCTGCCGGTGCAAAGCAGATGAACCAGATCGATATCGAAGCAGACCCGGAAATCAATACGGACGGAAACGACTTTGTCGTTCCGGGAACCCGTTTCAAAATGCTGCAGAACAAATGCGTGCTTGTTGTTCCGGATGATAACCCTGCAGGTCTTACTTCCTTCAATGATTTGAAGACAGCATTTGACGGAGAAGAATTCATTTTCGCAAAAGGCGGAGCAGAGGTTCCAGTTGGGGAATATACTACCGCGATCTTCGAATATCTTGGCATCGACGAAACAGCTGTAGAATCTAAGATCAATTACTGTGAGAACGTAAAGGCTGTCCAGTCAGCGGTCAAAGAAGGCGCAACACAGGCCGGCGTTGTTTATGCAACCGATGCATATTCTGCAGGTCTTACGGTAATCGATACAGCAACGGATGAAATGACGGGTAAAACTGTCATTTATCCGGCAGCACAGATCAGCACCGGTGAGAATCCGGAAGCTGCTGCAGCATTCATGGAGTTTATGGTAGGGCCGGAAGCATCCGCATGCTTCGAAGCAGTCGGTTTTACTGTTCTGAAATAAGAAAGGATCAAATATGGACCTGTTTCCACTTTGGAATTCCATCCGGATCGCGTTGATCAGTGCAATTATCGTATTCTTCCTCGGGATCCTGGCAGCATATTATATTGCGAAGCTCCCGCGGATCATAAAGGGCATCCTGGATGTTATCCTCACTCTTCCACTGGTTTTGCCTCCGACAGTCGTCGGTTACATGATGCTGCGTCTGGTCGGCACGCGGTATCCGTTTGGACAATTCCTTCGGAGTGCCTTTAATCTGGTCATTCCGATGAAGTGGTGGTCCGCGATCTTAGTTACGATCATTGTTATTTTTCCTCTGATGTACCGTACGACCCGGGCGGCTTTCGAAAGTTTTGATGAGACGCTTGGGTACGCCGGAAAAACCCTGGGACTTTCCAACACCTACATCTTCTGGCGGATCCGCATGCCGTACTGCCGGCAGGGGATTCTCGCCGGAACGGTGTTGGCATTCGCCAGAGCGCTGGGAGAATATGGCGCGACCAGCATGATTGCCGGTTATATCAAAGGAAAAACCGCGACCATCTCTACCACAGTTTATGCTCTGTGGAGGGATGGGCTTGACGCGGAAGCTTTTAAATGGGTAATGATCAACATTGCCATTTCGGCCGTTGTCCTTCTGATCGTCAACTTCCTGGAGAAAAAAGAAAAAGCGAGGGCTCGGGCATAATGGCATTGTATGTGGATATTGAAAAACGACTCGGATCATTCGATCTGAACATGAAGTTCGAAATGGACAATGAAGTGCTCGCCCTTCTAGGTGCATCGGGAAGCGGCAAGAGCATGACCTTAAAGTGCATCGCAGGAATTGAGCGGCCGGACAGGGGCCGGATCGTTCTGGATGATCATGTGCTGTTTGATTCTTCGCAGCATATTAATGTAAAGCCGCAGAAACGTCATGTGGGCTATCTGTTCCAGCAGTATGCCCTGTTCCCAAACATGAGTGTCTATCAGAATATCGCATGCGGCATTAAAGGGGCAGTCAAACGGGGCGGATCAAAAGGCGTCGATAAAGACCGTATGATCCGCGACATTATTGATATGATGCACCTGAATGGTCTGGAAGAGAAGAAACCGCGGCAGATCTCAGGCGGTGAACAGCAGAGGGTTGCCCTGGCAAGGATCCTGGTCAATAGTCCGGATGCACTGCTTCTGGATGAACCATTTGCGGCTCTGGATGCTTCCCTTCGGAAAAACCTGGTACGCGAAACGTATAAGTTGATGAAAGATTACGGAAAATCTGTTATATTTGTTACACATGATCAGAAAGAAGCATTCCGTCTCAGCGAAAGCGTGGCACTCCTGGATGCAGGCGTGATCACGCGGATTGGAAAACGGGATGAGATCTTTGAAAAGGTCATGGTCGAAAATTTCCGTATACGGGGGGAAGCCGAATAATGTTTGTTTCAATCGAAGAAGGACGCCAGAGGATCCTGGATGCAGTAGCACCGGTAGAAACCGAGCAGATCCCGCTGGGCATGGCATATGGCAGAATTCTTGCAATGGATGTCATCGCGGAAGATGATGTGCCGGCATTTGACCGTTCTCCTTTGGACGGCTATGCGTTCCGCGCAGAGGATGTAAAGACCGCAGGAAAAGAAACACCCGTTATCCTGAAAGTCATCGACTATATCCCTGCAGGAGATGTTTCTCACGCGCCGGTTACGGAAGGGACCGCAGTTCGTTTGATGACAGGCGCGCCGATCCCGGAAGGGGCGGACTGTGTCTGCAAATATGAAGAGACCGAATTTACAGATACGGAAGTGAAGATCTTTCAGCCGGGAAAATCGGGCGACAACATCATCCGCAGAGGCGAGGATGTGGTCAAAGGCACGGCTCTGGCAGAAAGCGGTACGGTGATCGATGCAGGCCTGATGGGCACACTGGCCGGACAGAATATTGAATCACCAAAGGTTTATAAGCAGATCACGGCAGGCATCATAGCGACCGGAAGCGAACTGGTACCGGTCGGACAAACACCGGGACCTGGCATGATCATCGATACCAACGAATATACTCTGACGGGAGCCATGGAGCGACTGGGCTTTCTGGTCAGAAGATACGGGATCGTGGATGATACAGAGGAAGCGATCGCGGATGTTCTGGAGAAAGCACTGGCAGAGTGTGAGCTTGTTTTGATCACAGGAGGCGCTTCTGTGGGCGATTTTGATGTAACACCGGCTGCTATGGAGGAAATCGGAATCAAACTGCTTTTCCAGGGGATAGATATGAAGCCGGGAAAGGCATGCGAATACGGCGTTCGTGATGGGAAGCTGATCTGCGGCCTGTCTGGGCATCCATCCTCCTCATTAACAAATCTGCTGCTGGTGGGGCTGGCCGGGATAAGGAAAATGAGCGGGATCAAAGACTATCTTCCGAAGGCAATTGATCTGGAAGTAGATAGTGAGTTTACAAAGACAAGCAAGAATGACCGGGTAGTCCGGGGAACACTCGTGATCGAAGACGGCGTGGCAAAGATCCGTATGCCGAAAGGTCAGGGCAATGTCATGATCAGTTCGACCATCGGGAGTGATCTGGTTGCGGTAATCCCGGGAGGCAGCGGACCGCTGCAAAAAGGCGCAAAGATTAAAGGATATTTGGTATGAAAAAGATCAACGTAGAAGAAGCAGTCGGCATGGAACTCTGCCATGACATCACGGCGATCCGGGATGGCTTCAAAGGGGCAGAATTCAAGCGAGGTCATATCATAACGGAAGAAGATATTCCAAGACTTTTAAATCTGGGAAAGAAACAGATCTTTGTCTGGGAAGATAATGCCGGGGAAATCCATGAAGAAGAAAGTGCGATCCGTCTGGCAGCCATGGCACCGGTGGATGGTGCCCAGTGGACCGGTCCTTCAGAAGGGAAAATGATGCTGACAGCCAAGCAGCGAGGGATGTTCCGTGTGGATAAAGAACTGCTGGCAGCAGTTAATTCGATTGGGGATATTACGTTCACCACGATTGCAGACCACTATCCGGTGGAAGAAGGCGACCGCATCGCATCCGTTCGAATTGTGCCGCTGGTCACCAAAGAAGAACAGATCATTCAGGCAGAAGCTTTGTGCAAGAATAAAAAGCTTCTGGACCTTAGACCATATAAAGAAATGAAAACCGGCATCATCATTACCGGGTCCGAGATCTATAACGGACGGATCCAGGATAAGTTTGAGCCGGTGATCCGAAAAAAACTGGAACAATATCCGGCAGAGATTTTAGGCGTGACCATCTGTGATGATGATCTGGAGATGATCATCTCCGCATCACAAAAATATCTGGATCAGGGAGCAGACCTGCTCATTTATTCCGGAGGCATGAGCGTGGATCCGGATGATCTGACGCCGACGGCTATCCGGCAGCTTTCGGATGTGTTCGTTACACAGGGTGTTCCGTCACAGCCGGGCAACATGACGACGATCGCATACCGCGGAAACGTGGTATTGACCGGGGTCCCAAGTGCGGCAATCAGTCAGCCGACCACAGTATTGGATGCGATCCTGCCGCAGATCTTCGCGGGGGATCCATTCACAAAAGAAGAACTGATGCGGTTGGGAGACGGCGGCTTATGTATGCAGTGCAAGCCTTGTCATTTCCCGGCCTGCCCATATGGAAAGTATTAATGAAGGATCAATTTGGCAGAGAAATTACATATCTGAGACTTTCGGTGACCGACCGCTGCAATCTGAGGTGCCGCTACTGCATGCCGGAGGAAGGCGTCTGCAAACTGACCCATGAAGACATGCTTACCGAGGATGAGATGATCATGGCTGTGGAAACGGCAGCCTCCCTAGGCATCAACAAGCTGCGGATCACCGGAGGAGAGCCTTTGATCAAGAAGAATATCCTCTCCATCTGCGAGCGCGCGTGCGCGGTGCCGGGGATCACAGAGACTGCCATTACTACAAATGGCGTGCTCCTTCCGGAACTGGCTAAGCCGCTACGAAAAGCCGGGATCCAGAGGATCAATTTCAGTCTGGATACACTGGATGCGGAAAAGTATCACCGCATCACCCGCCGCGGAGAACTGAAAGATGCTCTGGACGGTTTTTACGCAGCTCTGGATGCGGGGTTTGATAAGATCAAGATCAATGCTGTTCTGATCGGCGGTTTTAATGATATGGAAGCGCGCCAGCTGGCAGAGCTGACCATGCAGTATCCGATTGATGTCCGTTTCATCGAACTGATGCCGATGTATGACAGCGGGGATTTCGGTGAAGAAGCTTTCATTTCCTGCGATTCCGTTTTGGAGCAGCTGCCGGAAGCAGTGCCGCAGGAAGCTGACGGCGGCGTGGCAAAACTGTACCGTCTTCCGGGAGCATTGGGAAATGTAGGGCTGATCAGTCCGGTCAGTTCCCATTTCTGTGGATGGTGCAACCGGATCCGTCTGACCGCGGACGGAAGGATCAAGCCGTGCCTGCATTCGGACGATGAATTCCGGATCAAAGGCATGAACAAAGAAGAAATGACAGAAACGATGAAACAGGCAATCTACGGAAAGCCGCAGTGGCACGGGGAGATGTCCTATACCGAAAGGACGCACACCCACCGTGACATGAATCAGATTGGAGGATAAATGATACCGGTAGTAGGGTTTGCGGCATGGTCGGGCACTGGCAAGACCACGCTGATCGAAAAACTGATCCCGAGGCTGAAAGAAAAAGGCCTGCGTCTGGCCGTGATCAAGCACGATGCACATGGGCTGAAATTCGATAAAGAAGGGAAAGACTCCTGGCGGTTTTCGAATGCAGGCGCAGATTATACCATCGTAAACGGCCCGGACCAGAGCGCGATCTTTGTACAAAGAAGCTTGTCACTGGATGAGACGATTGCTATGATCACCGATGTGGATCTGATCCTGATCGAAGGATATAAGACCGGAGAACATGACAAGATCGGCATCAGCCGCAAGGAGACCGGAAAAGGATTTACGGATGAGACAGGCAGTTTTAAGGCACTCGTAACGGATGATCCGTCAGTCGCAGCAGATGTTCCGGTGTTTGCACTGGACGATGCAGAAGGCCTTGCTGACTGGATCATGGAAACGTATATTGGAGAATAAACAAATGCAGAACCAGGAAGATTTTACGCATTTTAATGAGCAGGGAAGAGCAAAGATGGTGGACGTGACCGAAAAGCCGGTCACAAACCGCCAGGCAGTTGCGATGGCCCGGGTGAAAGTCAGCGCGGAAACGTTTGCGCTGATCAAAAGCGGCGGGATGAAAAAAGGCGACGTGCTGACTGTGGCGCAGATTGCAGGTGTTATGGGCGCAAAAAAAACACCGGACCTTATTCCAATGGCACACCCGATCACGCTGACCGGGATCGATCTTTCTCTGACGCTGAATGAAGAAGAATGTTCGGTGGATATCGAAGCAACGGTCACCTGTGACGGCAAGACCGGAGTAGAGATGGAAGCTCTGACTGCCGCATCGGTTGCGGCTCTTACCGTTTATGATATGTGCAAGGCTGTCCAGAAAGATATTCTGATCACAGATGTCTGCCTGCTTCAGAAATCCGGCGGTGTGCACGGCGACTTCTCAAGATGATTCTACCCTGAAAAAACAAATACACAACACCCGCAGCCCTTGTTTTTCAAACATGCCTGCGGGTTTGTTATATTTATCGTCTTTTGCGGACCAGTCTTCGTTTGGATTTTGCCCGCACCTTCTTTTTGGACCGTTTCTGACGGTAAGCTTTGATCTGCTGTGCGATCGTTGTATAGTCACGCTCGAACAGCTCGTCGCTGATCTGGATGGAAAGTCGCGATGGATCCACTCTTTCCACAAGAACTTCCTGTACAAATGCTTTGCTTTTCTGTGCATATTTAGGCAGTTCATTCAATTCCTGGATGTGAGCCAGTTCCGGCCGCCAGAGTATCTCAATCTTACGCAAAGGTTTCATGGAAGGATTGCGCGCGGGCATCCGAAGAAAATAGAAATCCGGGCGTCCCTCGATCTCATCGATCGTAATGATGCCCCAGTAGACCGGGACGTGTTCTTCCACGTGCTGCGCATGGCTGGATCCGACTGCAATGATGTTAATGTCAAAATACTGGTCATAGTCTTTGACCTGTGAGGCAAGCCGTGTATAAGAATCTGCGTCACTTTTGATCTCGATGCCGCAGAGCATTTCCGGAAGGACCATCACAATATCCGCACGGGAACGCCCCGTGCGTTTTTCTTCCAGGATACGGATCTTACCGTAATATTCCTCCAGATAATCAAATAATGGCTCTCGGATATCTTTGTCATACAGCATAGTATGGGTATTATAAAATGCCAGCCGGGATGGTGCAAGCAAAGGACTATCCATGCTATAATCATATTAATAAAATGAGAGGATGTTTTTATGAAACTGATCCATCTGTCAGATCTCCATCTTGGGAAGCGTGTGAACGAGTTTTCCATGCTGGAAGATCAAAAGGATATCCTGAATAAGATTATTGCAGTCATAAAAGAAGAACAGCCGGATGCTGTGCTGATTGCAGGGGACGTGTACGATAAAAGCGTGCCGTCAGCAGAAGCAGTGGAACTGTTTGATGAGTTTTTGGTGCAGCTGGCAAACACAAAAACACAGGTCTTTATCATCAGCGGCAATCATGATTCGGCGGAGAGGCTGGCATTTGCAGGCAGGCTGATCGATGCCAGCGGTATCCACCTGGCTCCGGTCTACAAAGGAGAAGTGGCGCCATTTTCCTTTCCGGATGAGTATGGAACTGTAGATATCTATATGCTGCCGTTTGTCAAGCCGGCAAACGTTCGCAGGTTTTTCCCGGAGGAAGAGATCAGAAATTATGAGGATGCAATGAAAACGGCTATTTGCGCTATGAAGGTGAATGAGAAAAACCGCAGCATCCTGATCACGCATCAGTTTGTGACAGGCGCTTTAGTTTCCGATTCGGAAGATCTGTCTGTTGGAGGAACCGACCAGGTCAGTGCAGAGGTATTTGAAGTATTTGATTACGTCGCCTTAGGACATCTCCATAGGCCTCAGAATGTAAAGGAGAAAATCCGCTATTGCGGGACACCACTTAAGTATTCGTTCTCGGAAGTGAATGATGCAAAAAGTGTGACTGTTGTGGAACTGAAAGAAAAAGGCAATCTTTCAGTGCGGGAGATTCCGCTTGCTCCTTTGCATGAAATGAAAGAAATCAAAGGAAACTACACGGACTTAACATTCAAAGGGTATTACGATGCGCATCCGGAATTAAAAGATTCCTATCTGCACATTACACTGACGGATGAAGAGGATGTGCCGGATGCGGCTGCAAAACTTCGCGTCATCTACCCGCTCCTGATGAAGCTGGATTATGATAACACGCGCACCAGAAACCAGCAGCGTGTTACGGCACTTTCAGAAGTGGAAAAGAAAACGCCGATGGAACTGTTTGACGCTTTCTTTGAAATGCAGAATGGACAGGAAATGAGTGCAGAGCAGAAGCAATATGTGGAAACACTGATCGAAAAGATCTGGGAGGGGGACAAATGAGACCAATCACTTTAACCATGTCCGCCTTCGGACCATATGCTAACGAGACCGTCATTGATTTTGACAAACTGGGTGAAAGCGGTCTGTATCTGATTACCGGTGATACCGGAGCAGGGAAGACGACGATCTTTGACGCCATCACCTTTGCCCTGTTTGGTGAAGCGAGCGGCGGTGGACGTGATGCAAAGACCTTCCGCTCCAAATATGCGCTGCCGGACGTTCCGACAAAAGTCCGCCTGGTTTTTTCCTATGGCAATGCGAAATACTGCGTGGAGCGGAATCCGGAATATGAACGAAAAAAAACGCGCGGAGAAGGTACTACGAAAGAAAACGCAAATGCGGTATTAACACTGCCGGACGGCAGTGTAGTCACGAAAGTGAAAGATGTGAATGATGCGATCCAGTCAATTTTGGGGATTGACCGCAACCAGTTCATGCAGATCGCGATGATCGCGCAGGGGGACTTTCGCAAGATCCTGATGGCTCCGACGGGAGAGAGGATCCAGATCTTCCAGAAGCTGTTCCGCACGAAGAATTTTGCCACACTGCAGGATCGCCTGAAGGACGAAGCAAGCAGGAAGCGGAAAGCCTGGGAGGACATCCGTCTTTCCATTTCGCAGTATCAGCAGGGTATCATCTGTGAGGAAGACAGCGCGCTTTACGAAGAGGTGGAAAAAGCACGAGTTGGAGAACTGCCGGCAAAAGAGATTTCCGAAATGCTGCAGGAACTGATCCGTCTGGATCAGGTCGAAAAAGATGCAGTGACCAAAGAGATCGCAGCAATCGATCAGAACCTGCTGGTCGTAGAGCAGCACCTGACGGAAGCCAGATCGCAGGAAAAAATAAGGCAGCAGAAAGCACAGTCAGAAAAGGGTTTGGCTGAGGCGAAGGAAGCTCTGGTTACAGACAATGTTCGTCTGGAAGCTGCCCGGGCACAGCAGCCGCAGATTGAAAAACTGAGGGAAGAGCGGGCCGCTTTGTCCGCAGAACTTACAGAGTATGAGACGTTGGATGGTCTGCAGAAAGAACAGACAAAATTGAAAAATCAGGCAGAAAATCTGGCGAAGACACAAATTGATCTGCGAAAGGCTATAAAAACAGATTCGGAAACGATCCGCGTTGAAAAAGAAGAACAGAAAGCATTATCTGGCTGTGAAACGGAAAAAGTACAGCAGGATGCGATCCTTGCTGAGACCGAGGCAAAACGAAAGGCTGCAGCAGATATTCGAAAGCAGATCCATTCTGCTCAGAAGCTGGTCAAAGATCTGAAAACCGCGCAAGATTCCTATCGAAAGAAAGCCGAGGCGGCAGCAGAGGCCAAGTCCATCTTTGATCATGCTCATAAAGCATATCTGGATGATCAGGCAGGAATCCTGGCAGAAGAATTAAAAGAAGGAGAGCCTTGCCCGGTCTGTGGATCCAGAGAACATCCGCATCCGGCACTTTTGATGGATGGCGCGCCGACAAAGGAAGAACTGGATGGGTTCAAACAGGACGCCGAAGAAACAGAAAAGGCTGCTTCGGATGCTAGCAGTCAGGCAGGAAAACTGAGTGCTTCTCTTCAGACACAACTGGAACATATCACAAACCTGCAGGGAGGAGAATGCCCGGGCTTGACCGGAAATGAAGAGGAGCTGTTTCAGGCGGAACAGGCTGAAAAAGAAAAAGAAGAGAGTCTGGCAGAGGAAATCCAAAAGATCCAATCGCAGATCGATGCATTGGAAGAAAAGATAGAGAGAAAGCAGATTCTGGAACAGCAGGTTCCGGAGAAAGAAGCACTTCTGGAGCAGAAAAAGACGGAACTGGCCGATACAGAAAAAGAGAGCACTGCCATTTCTGCAAAGGAAGAAGCCTGCATGCGGAATATAGAGGCTCTGCAGAAGAAGCTTCGGTTCCCATTTAAAGCGGAAGCAGAAAAAGAAATTCAGACGTTGAAGCAATCACAGGAAGACCTGGAGACAGAACTCCAAGAGGCGCAGAATGCAAGCGCGGAGCGGGAAAAATCGATTGTGGCTTTAAATGCGGCTATTCGGGAGGCAGAGAAACTTTTAGCCGGGCGCATTGTGATCGATAAAGCAAAAGAAGAGGAAAACAAGAAGGCCTTTATTGCTGAAAAAACAGCCATCAGCTTAAGGCAGGAGAAGATCACAGAGCGTCTTTCCAAAAATCGGTCTACAGCTGAGCAGTTAGCCCAAAGGCAGGAAGATCTGGAAAAAGCAGAAAAGGCATGGATGCTCATCCGGACGCTATCAGATACCGCTAACGGCAATCTCTCCGGCAGGGAAAAGATCATGCTGGAGACCTATGTGCAGATGGCATATTTTGACCGCATCATCGAGCGGGCAAACCTCCGGCTGATGATCATGACGGACGGTCAGTACGAATTAAAACGACGGACAGAGGCAGCAGGACTCCTCAAACAGAGCGGCCTGGAGCTGGATGTCATTGACCATCATAACGGAAGTGAACGGAGCGTTGCGACTTTATCCGGAGGCGAATCCTTCAAAGCGTCACTGGCTTTGGCACTGGGGCTTTCCGATGAAATTCAGTCACAGGCCGGCGGGATCCGCTTAGATACGATGTTTGTGGATGAAGGATTCGGCACCTTGGATGAAGAATCTCTCAGGCAGGCTTTGCGCGCACTCTTGAGTCTGACTGAAAGCAACCGGCTGGTCGGTATCATCTCTCATGTAAATGAGTTGAAAGAAAAAATCGACCGTCAGATCGTCGTCACGAAAGAAAAAAGCGGAGAAAGCAGCGTGAAAATCATTGTATGAGAGATAGCAGAATGTGCTATACTATTTTATAATTTGACTGGATAAGGATACTGGAAGGAATTTTATATTGTATGGGAGGGAATCACGAGGATTACAGCAAAAGAAAACTACCGGAGAAGACTGTCTGGTGAAAAAGCGGAATGGATCCCGTTAGCAGGTGTCCGCAATGCGGATTCCAAGGCTCTCATGCCGCGTATGAACAAGGATTTTATCGCAAGACATTTTGACTTTGATGCAGAGCCGCCGTATCAATACGGCGATAACATTTACCGGAGCGACTGGTTCGATCTGGACTGGGAATATGTT
>JAGCAK010000011.1 GCA_017652745.1 Lachnospiraceae bacterium | reverse complement strand
TCGGGGAAAGAGAATGGTTTTCTGCCAGAACCGGATGAGGAGGCAAAGGCAGACCTGATCTATATCTGTTCCCCGAACAATCCGACCGGAGCGGTTTTTGACAAAGCAAAACTGCAGCGTTGGGTGGATTTTGCCAATGCCAATGGTTCAGTGATCTTGTTTGACGCAGCCTATGAAGCATTTATTGAGGATGACTCCTTACCGCACAGCATTTTTGAAATAGAAGGAGCAAAGACCTGCGCGATAGAAATCTGCTCCCTTTCAAAAACGGCAGGTTTCACCGGAACACGTCTGGGGTACACAGTCATCCCAAAAGAGTTGGTTCGGAATGGAATGAGTTTTAATGAGATGTGGGTCCGTAACCGGACAACAAAAACGAATGGCGTTTCCTATATTATCCAAAAAGGAGGGGCAGCTGTTTTTACGGAAGAAGGGCAGCGGCAGATCCGGGAAAATATACAAGTTTATAAAAACAATGCAAAAACATTGATGGAAGCGCTGGATCAGCTGGGAATCTGGTACTGCGGAGGAAAGAATGCGCCATATATCTGGCTGCAATGTCCAAACGGTATGGGAAGCTGGGAATTCTTCGATTATCTGCTGCAGGAGATACAGGTCGTTGGAACACCGGGGGAAGGATTTGGAGCCTGCGGGGAAGGATATTTCCGTTTTTCCACATTCGGCAGCCCGGAAGATACACAGGAAGCAGCTAAAAGACTGGTTTGTTTATTGGGAAAGTAAGCCAAAGCCTGATGGAGCGGCAAAAAGATATATTTATGACAGAGGTATGATATGTGTGGAATTGTAGGATTTACAGGAAAACAAAGTGCAGCACCAATCCTTTTGGATGGACTGAAAAAACTGGAATATCGTGGTTATGATTCAGCCGGCATTGCAGTTATGGACCAGGCGCAGATTGAAGTTGTAAAGGTAACAGGCCGGATCGCAAATCTGTGTGAAAAAACAAAGGATGGTGAAAATGTGCCTGGATCATGCGGCATCGGCCATACCCGCTGGGCGACACATGGAGCACCAACGGAGGAAAATGCGCATCCGCATCTTTCCAACGACGGCCGTTTTGCAGTTGTACATAACGGCATCATCGAAAACTATATTGCTCTGCGCGAGGAGCTGATCAAAGACGGCTATCATTTTGAAAGTGAGACCGATACAGAAGTCATCGTACATCTGATCGAAATGTATTATGAGGGCGACATGCGCGAAGCCCTGATCAGGGCAACAAACCGTTTGCGCGGATCATATGCTCTTGGGGTGATCTGTACGGAGGAACCGGGAAAGATCTATGCTGTCAGGGAAGCCAGCCCATTGATCTTGGGCGTTGGTGTCGGCGAAAACTTTTTTGCATCCGATGTTACGGCACTCGTGAACTATACAAGAAATGTGATCTATCTGGAAGATGGCGAGTTTGCCGAGCTGACGGAAGAGTCCGTCCGGATCTTTGATGTTCTGGGGAAAACGGTCGATAAAAAAGTGACACGTATCCTTTGGGATGTGCAGGCAGCAGAAAAAGGCGGCTATGAACACTTCATGCTCAAGGAGATCATGGAGCAGCCGGGTGCTGTAAAAGCAACAATCGCACCGCGCATCCGGGATGGAAAAGTCTATTTTGAAGAATTAAACATTACGCAGGACGACCTGAAGAAGATCCGTAAGATTGTGATCACAGCCTGCGGTTCTGCTTACTATGCGGGCTGTTCCGGAAAGTACGTGATCGAAAAACTGGCACGGATCCCGGTCGAGGTTGAGCTGGCCAGTGAGCTAAGGTACAGTGATCCGCTGATCGATGAGCATACACTGCTGATCGTCATTTCTCAATCCGGAGAGACGGCAGATACGATAGCAGCTATGAAAGAATGCAAAGCCAGAGGCGCCAGAACGCTGGCCATTGTCAATGTGGTAGGCAGCACGGTTGCAACACTGGCGGATAATACGGTATATACCTGGGCCGGCCCGGAAATTGCGGTCGCAACTACAAAAGGTTTTACCACCCAGGTTGCGGTGCTTTACCTTCTGGCCATGCATTTTGCAGATAAGCTGGGACGCCTGCAGGAGAAAGAGGCACCCCTTCTTAAAGTGCTGGAGTCGCTGCCGCGTCAGATCCAGCAGGCCATCGATATGAACGCACAGATCCCTGAACTGGCAAAAAAATACCATTCCAGCAAATCGTTATTCTTTATTGGACGGAATACAGATTATGCCATTGCGCTGGAAGGAGCTCTGAAAATGAAGGAGATCTCCTATCTGCATGCAGAATCTTATGCTGCAGGAGAACTGAAGCATGGTACCATCGCTTTGATCGAGGATCATCAGCCGGTCATTGCGGTGTGCTGCAATCCATCCATTATGGAAAAAACACTCAGTAATATAGTAGAGGTGAAATCCCGCGGCGCAGAAGTGCTGGCACTGACGTTTCGGAACAACCAGAAGATCCTGTCAGCAGCGGATGACTTTTTGTTCATACCAGAAGTTGATCCGGTCTTCTCTGCGGTCGTGGAGATCATTCCGTTACAGCTCCTTGCTTATTATGTAGCAAAGGAAAACGGCTGTGATATTGATAAACCAAAGAACCTTGCAAAATCAGTAACTGTAGAATAAAAAAGCCTTTTGGGGGAGGCAGAAAGCGATGACAAAGTATATTTTTGTGACCGGAGGCGTGGTTTCCGGTCTGGGAAAAGGAATTACGGCGGCATCTTTGGGAAGACTATTGAAGGCACGCGGCATGAAAGTGGCTGCGCAGAAACTGGATCCATATATCAATGTAGATCCGGGAACCATGAGCCCTTATCAGCATGG
>JAGCAK010000115.1 GCA_017652745.1 Lachnospiraceae bacterium | reverse complement strand
TTCCAAAACTAGCATCTGCATCGGAAACAGTACCGGAGATGGCAGACTGCTTTATCTCTTCCGGCAAGAATGGATTGATCAGAAGGCCGCGTCCGATCATGACAGCCGGCAGTTTTGGAAAACGTGAACGAATCCTTTCATAATCTGCCAGATGAAACAGGTTCCCGTTATAACAGAGCGGGTGAGAACTTTTTTGATAAGCCAGATCGAACGCATCCAGATCCGGAAGACCGCCATATAACGCATCGCGGATGCGTGGATGGACGATGAGCTCGGTCATCGGATATTTTTCGTAGAGGGCCAGTATATTTTCCCAGCCGGAAGCATCATGCATGCCGATACGCGTTTTTACAGAAATGGTAATAGGGGAGCGTTCAAAGATTTCATCCAGAAATTGTTCCAGCTTATCCGGAACGGAAAGAAAGCCAGCACCGCGTTTGCGCGAGGTGACTGTGTTGGATGGGCATCCCAAGTTTAAGTTGATGTGATCATAACCGAACTCTTCCGACACAATATGGGCGACAGACAAAAAGTCATCAGTCTGATTCGACAAAACCTGCACAACAACCTTCATGCCCGGGTTGTTTTCCTTAAGGATGTCTCTTTGTTCTTTTTTACTTAGATGAGTGCCCGTGACAAACGGGGTGAAATAGGTATCAATACCGGTAAAATGGCGGTGATACACACTTCGGAACAAATAGTTCGTAATGCCTTCCATCGGCCCTGCATAGATTTGCGGCACAGACGAAGATGAATCAGGGACAGAATGGTTCACAGCAGACGATTTCATATATTATCCCACCAGCATCAGGATGCCCTGCGTGATCAGGAATTCTCCGACCACGTAGGTCAGCATAACGGTAAAGTGCTTTTTGAAGATGATTTCCGGCCGCTTGGAATAGCGGACGAGGAACAGGCAGCAGTCCGAAATAAAGAAGAGGATGGCGCCGGCCACTGCAATAATGGAGGCCGCACCCGGTATCGATTCCAGCTGCATGATGGCAAAGACATTCATTGTGCTGTTTGCGATGAGATACAGATACATCGGAGGCAGCATCTTTTTCGGAGTTTGCTTAATGACCGCCCGGATGATCAGCGTCGTTATGACGATGTAAACGATTGCCAGCGGAATAATGACGTAAAGATGAATGGCGGACCATTGAATCTGTCCGACATAGGTCAGCACAAAAAAGATATGGCTTGCACCAAAAAAGCATCCGCCAATTGTAAACCAGGTGTTGCCCTGAAACATCAGGAACACATCTCCCAGCCAGCTGAAGATCAGTGCCAGGACCAAAAACCAGCTTGGTTGATTGGAGCATACCAGATAATATAAAAGGATCAGCGGGATCAGAAACGGTTTTGTAAACCGGCGTCTCCGCACGTTATCCCGCCAGCTTTCAATCAGATGCCAGACAGTCGCAATCAGTAATAATCCTAAAAAAACGTATTTCATAATACCATCACCAATCCGTATAAATATCTACGGTTCCGTAAGCGCAGCCGGTATCATAAACTTTTCCCCAGCCGATGGAAGTCTCGACTATTTCGCCATAGCCATAGTAATCATAATCACAGGCGACGCAGATATAGCCGTCCTCATCGCGGATGGTCCCGTCAAACGCCACGTGCCGTCCTGGAATCTCAAGCATTTCTCCAGGCAGAACGTTCTGGCTGTAGTAGGTCTCCTTATGGTCATTGTAGTAAAGCGCCATACGTTCAAGGGAAATTCCGTCTTCATTATCAAAACTCATCATCCGGTCTTTTTCTTCCTGGGTCAGGACCACATGCGGGATCCGGGGGATCGTCTCCATCTGGTAAAGTATGGCACCAGACTTTACCCGGTCTTTGGAAAGGCCGAGCAAAACGAGACAGGCCGCAAGCAGGACCATCATGATAGCAAATAAGCATAACGGAAGTCTTTTCACAGGCCTCATTATAATATAAAGATAAGGGAAAGGAAAGAAAGAGAATGCTTGTGTTTTTGTCGGTTCGCAACGTATAATCATGGCAGAACATCAAAGGGGAAAACAGAATGATCCAGGCAGAACATAAAAAAGAAGGGATCCTGCTGTTCGATCTGGACGGCACGCTTTGGGATTCCAGCCAGGAAGTCGCAGATTCCTGGAATGTCATTCTTCGGGAACAGCTTCCGGAGATAAAAACGCTGACCAAAGAAGACATCATGTCCGTCATGGGTAAGACGATGGAAGAGATCGCACAGACGGTGCTGGCAGGTTATCAGGGAGATAATGCTCGTCAGGTTTTTAAAAACTGTGAGATATATGAAAATGAATATTTGACAGAACATGGTGCAGTATTGTTCCCGAAAGTGCGGGAAACATTGGAAAACTTGAGAAAAGCCGGCTATGACATGGCTGTGGTCAGCAACTGTCAGAGCGGGTATATCAACGCCTTTTATGTCTCCATGAAGATGAGCAATCTGTTCTGCGATATGGAAGAGTGGGGCAATACCAGCAAAACCAAAGCAGAAAATATCCGGCTGGTAATGGAGCGTAACAATTACAGCAAGGCAGTATATATTGGTGATACCATCAAAGATGAAAGAGCGGCAAAGGACGCACAGATTCCGTTTATCCATGCAGCATATGGCTTTGGAACAGCGGAAGATGCGGATGCCGTTATTTATTCGATTGATGAACTGGAATCTGTTGTAGAGGGAGTATTATGAGAGCATTAAAACTGAATTACAAACGAACTTTTCTCATTGGTTTTGCTTTTTTCGGCATTCTGCTTTTATGGCAGGTCTATGATTCCTGGTGCCCGACTTTCCTGACGGACATCTTTGCCAACCGGATGTACGGACTTACCAGTGCCGAATTAAAGCTTAGTGATCCATCCAAGATCCTGAACGTGCAGTGGCTGGTCGGTATCATCATGGCGTGTGACAATCTCGCCGCATTGATCCTCCTTCCGGTTTTCGGACGGTTGTCGGATAAAACTAAGACCCCGATTGGAAAGAGAATGCCTTTTATTCTTATCGGTACAGTCATTTCCGCCATTGCGTTCCCGTTCATCCCGCTGTTTTTCCATAATAACAGTATTGGAGGTATGGTCGCCATGATGGCGATCGTCCTGATCTTCATGATGATGTACCGGAATCCGGCAGTCGCGCTGATGCCTGACATCACACCAAAACCACTTCGTGCAAAAGCAAACGGAGTGATCAATATCATGGGATATCTGGGCGGCGCTTTTGCGACGGTCCTTGGTATCTTCCTGAAACTGAGCGATTATATTAATGTTACTGACAGGGCACAGAAGATGTGGATCATTGAGATCCCGTTTATTGTTGCATCTGTTTTAATGATCATTTCCGCACTGGTTCTGTTCCTGACGATCAAGGAAAACAAGCTGGCAGCAGAACTGAAAGAGGATATGGAAGAAGGCGAGCGTCAGGCGGCGATCGAAAATCCTGTTACGGACGAGGGTCCTATGAGTGCAGCGAATAAAAGGATGCTTCTCTCGATCCTTGGGGCAGAGTTTTTGTGGTTCATGGCGGATAACGCGATTGGAACTTATATTGGAAACTATGTCATTTATTATCTGAATTCCGTCAGCAGCGCGACCATGATCCTGACCATTATCGGAGGTGTGGCCTCCGTCATTGGATTTGCGACTGCTGGTATTGTTGCGGATAAGATTGGAAGAAAATGGACGATTTCGATCGGATTAATGGCGACTTTCGTTGCGCTGTTCATCATGATCTTTGTGCATCCGACAGGCGTTGTCACCGGGGTAAACGGAGAATTTTCATTCCCGATGTTCCTTTATATCGTATGGGTCATTAAGGGATTTGGCATGGCATGGGTGCACAACTGTTCCTTCCCGATGGTGGTGGAGCTTTGTTCTTCCAACAAGATCGGAAAATTTACAGGGTATTATTATGCAGCAAGTATGGCAGCCCAGACCGTTACACCGGTCCTGCTTGGTTTCGTATTTATGAGGAGCGGGATATGGGGCGCACTGCCGATCTACTCGATGATCCTGATCGGATTAAGCTGCATCGTATTTGTATTCCTTGTTAAGAATATTAAGGCAAAGAAGGTCCAGAACGCGAAGGGCCTGGAGGCATTCGGAGACGATGATTGATTTTACCCGCTGCCACAACGCGCAGGTAGTGGAAAGAATGACAGAAGATGATTATCTGCAAAAGCAGGGCTTTGAAGTGCGTGGAAGAGCAGAGCATTTTATGCATCGCAATTTCGCGCATCGGGGTCTGCATGATATGGACCGGAGCATTCCGGAAAACTCGCTGATGGCATTTGCTGCTGCAGCAGGAGAAGGCTATGGTATTGAGCTGGATGTGCAGCTGTCCAAAGACGGGCAGGTGGTCGTCTTTCATGATGATACTCTGAACAGGGTCTGCGGAGTGGACGGCAGAGTCGATGCCTATGACTATGATGAACTGAAAGAATTTTCTCTGTTGGGAACCATGCAGCATATTCCTTTGTTTACGGACGTATTGGAATTGATCGGTTCAGGGGACAGCCCGTTGATCGTGGAACTGAAGAGCGGGCCGCGCAACAGCGAACTGTGTGAAAAAACGTATAATATCCTGCAGCAGTATCAGGGTAAATATTGTATCGAATCTTTTAACCCGTTTATTGTGCGTTGGTTTAAGCAGAATGTGCCGGAGGTTTTCCGCGGCCTTCTGGCAGCATCAAAGGAAGAATATATGCCAACATATCCGGCATTAGTAGCGAAACTTCTTTCCAACTGCACGCTCAGCTTTTTATGCCAGCCGGATTTTATTGCCTATCAGAATGTTGAGCGTCCAAAGCACGTTCTGCGGATGCGGGAAAAAGGAACCCTTCTTTTTGCATGGACATCACGTATTCCTGATGTGGATCAGGAACAGAATGATGCAGTGATCTTTGAGAATTACCGCCCGTCTTTGCTGTATTAAACGGCTGCCGCCATTTAAAAAAAGTCAATTTGCGGAAAAGTGTCGATTATCTCATTTTCCTATTTATTCTTGGAAAAATACCCGATATAATCACTCGTACAAGGAAGGATAAGACAACCCAGTTTTTAATTTAGGAGGTTTTTATGAAAATTTTAGGTATTTCCACAGGAACCAAAAACGGTAATAACGATACGATGTGTCGTGTGGCTTTAGAGGCTGCAAGAGATGCTGGCGCAGAGATCGAATTCATTCATGCATTTGACTGGAATTTTGATTATTGTTCCGGCTGCGTTGCATGCTCCCGCGGACTGGTCATGGGTAAAGGCATGGTCTGCACACGCAAAGATGACTTTGCAGCACTTTATGAGAAGATCATTGATGCAGACGGCGTCCTTTTTGTAGACCCGATCTTTGAATCCGGTTGTTCCGGATTATTCAAAACTCTGTGTGACCGCATGGGTCCGGGACATGACTCCGGCCTTCTGTTAGGCGCACACTTCCAGATGCTGAAAGAAACCGGCAAGGGACTGGATGCCAAATATTTTAAGCAGAAAGCTATCTCCTTCGTCGGCATCGGCGGATCTGATTGGGGCGTTCGTGTAGAGACCGATCATGCGATGTTTGCTATGAGCCCTGGCTGGAAAGTAGTCAATAATGAATATTTCTCCTGGTGCAAAGATATCATCATGCAGGACGACAAGATTGAGCGCATGAAAGAGATCGGCCGCAATCTGGCAGAAGTTGCAGCTGAGATCGCACAGGAAAATGAAAATATGAAATTGCCGGTCGCTGAGAATACAAAGTCTTACTGGAGAGGAAAAGAAGGCGCATGCCCGCATTGCCAGAGCAACAACTTCTATATCTTCCCGGGAACCACTCATGTTGTATGTGAACTCTGCGGTCTGGAGGGAACACTGGAGATCGTTGACGGCGCATTTAAGTTTAAAAATGATCCGTCTATCGTTCCGAATGGACTTCCGGAGCATGCTCATGATGTGATGAGCGGCAAGCAGATGCACGGCGATGATATCTTCGAAAATGAAGGCCGCCTGATGAATCTCTATAAAGACGAAGAATTCAAGAGACGTAAAGCTTACTACACAGATGTGATCGCTCCGACTCCTTCACCATCTAAGGAAGCTTGACGAGGGAGCCCGGCTGCTTTGAGCGAATAAGAAAAACTCGACAGAGTTTCTTCCTTAAACGATTAGTTAACGAACGAATAAAAAGAAAGAGGTAAATAAACAGTGAAAAATCGGAAAAACCCGTGGGTTTCAATCATCGCGTGTCTGGTCGTACAGTTATGCGTAGGCATTCTGTATCTCTGGAGCGCGTTCCGCTCGAATATCGTTGCTGCATACGGGTGGACCCCGAGTGCCGCTACTATGGTGTCGAGTTATATGCTTTTCGCGTTTGTATTCGGCAATCTTATTGGCGGTGTTATCAATGACAAGAAGGGACCAAAGCTGACCTGCATCCTGGGCGTGGCGCTGTTTTCTGTTGGCGTGATCCTTTCCGCTTTTGTGAAGAGTGCAGGACTGTTCTATCTGACTTATGCTGTTATGGCTGGCCTTGGTTCTGGTTTTGCATACGGCGCATGCATCTCCTGCATTCAGAAATGGCTTCCGCATAAAAGAGGACTCGCATCCGGCCTTGCCTGTGGCGCATTTGGCCTTAGTACCGTGGTATTCACACCAGTATCAAACCTGCTGATGAATGCCAATATGAATGAGGCAGGGGTTGTGAATTTTGTCCCTGTATTCCTGATACTGGGCATTGTATTTGCTGTCCTTGGGTTTGTGGCCTGCATTTTTGTCTCGCTTCCAGGCGAAGAGTATATCGCTGGCCTTAATCTGCCGGCAAAAGCTGTATCCAGCAATGTTAACTTCACTCTTGGCCAGGCGATCAGAAAGCCGGCATTCTGGGCACTGTTTTTCTCTATTTTCTTTATTAACGGTACATGGAACCTTTGCGTGCCGCTGATCCGGGATCTGGGTATCGTGCGTGGACTCAGCGTGGAAATGGCAATCGCCTGTGTTTCTTTTACGGGCATTACGAACGCTGCCGGCAGGCTCATCATGGCCTGGCTTTCCGACAAGATTGGCCGTACCAACGCCATGTACATCCTTTGCGGACTGACCCTTTTGGGAGCTATCCTCATGACCTTTATTGGCGGGATGGGATACTTTGTCACCATTGCCATTATCGCATTTGCCTATGGCGGACCATCTGCACTTAACGCAGCACTGTCCACCGACCTCTTCGGGCCGAAAAATTCCGGTACGAATTACGGCGTTGCTATGCTGGCGCTGGGATTTTCTTCCATCTTTTTCAACTGGGTATCTTCCACATTCCTGCATGCCAGCGTGGATGTGAACACCATGACCGCAGTCGGTATCAACTCTACATTCATCATGGGAGCTATTACGGCGGTCATTCCGGTATTCCTGATGCTGTATATCAATCATTATCTGAAAAAACGGGATGCCTGAGAAGAGTTGGTTCAGTCGAAATAAGAAATAGTGAACAGGGAATCGCAAGATTCCCTGTTTTGTAAGAAAAAGAAGCATGTTGTCGGATGACACCGGTCAGCCGATATGCTAAAATAAACATCAAATGAATTACTTTTGCTAATTAAGGGAGATAAGTATGAAAAAAACGCTGCCTCGTTCAGTTTATGCTGTCTTTGGCGTTCTCGTACTTTTGTTTGCCGGGCTTGTATATGCCTGGACCACTTTTTCAAAACCGCTGACTAATATTTGGACGCCGGGTGCGCTCACCTGGACGTCGACGATTGTTATGTCGTTCTTCTGCATTGGCGGGATGGTGAGCGGCAGGATGCAGAAACGGGGCATCAGCCTGAAAGTGATCCTGCTCCTGGGAGCTGTTTTAATGCTGGCCGGGTTTGCGGTCTCCGGATTGTTAGGAAACGCCACAGGATCCATTCTATTTGTTTTTATCGGATTCGGAGCACTCGGAGGTCTTGGCGCCGGACTAGCCTATAATGTGATCTTAAGTGCTGTTGGCGCATGGTTCCCGGATAAACAGGGACTCATTTCCGGAATCCTTCTGATGGGGTTCGGCATCAGTTCTTTTTTGATCGGCTTTGCGTATGCAGCATGTGTGGATCAGATGGATGGAAAGGGCGGCATTCCGTGGTACTTCTGTTTTCTCGGTATCGGCATCTGCTGTTTTGTGTTTCTTACAGTTGGTGCGCTGGTCATAAGAAGACCCGGCCCGGAATTTGTTGCACCGTCTCCAAAGCCTGGCAAAAAGGGTAAAAACTCAACCGAGCCTTTTGAAGACGTCACGCCGGGCCAGATGGTAAAGAGGGCTAACTTCTGGCTGATGTTTACGTGGGCGACCCTCACTACCGTTGCTGGATTTGCTGTTGTGTTCTTAGGAACACCAATCGCGGTCGCCGCGGTTCCTTACCTGAATGACAACGCAAGTGTACTTGCGATCATAGTAGGTCTGATATCCATCTTTAACGGACTTGGACGGATCTTCTTTGGAGCGCTGTTTGATAAGGCTGGATATAAGGTTGCGCTTCTGGGCATCTGCATACTTTTCATTGTGTCCATGGGCCTGCTCATCCTTGCCATGGTGACGGGAAGTCTTCTGTTCCTGATCCTGGGTTACGTCACGACGGGCCTTGCCTTCGGCGGCGTCACGACCAGCCAGTCGGCTTTCTGCAACAAATTCTTTGGATCAAAGTATTATGCGCAGAACTTTCCGATCATGGTTTTGGTACTGCTGGTGGCATCATTCGGAACAAAACTTGTACAGGCGGTGCAGAGCAGTCTGGAAGGAGGCGGCATGTCAACCACCGGAGCTTATATTGTTGTGTTATGCGGCGTAGCAGCCGTCTGTGTGATCGCGGCCATTGCAGCGGCATTGATCAAAAAGCCGAAAACGGCAGATAATAGAATCCTTGAAGAAGGCAATTAAAACGGATTATATATATCGGGTAGGAGAAAAACGTGAAACAAAAGGAAGCAAATAAATATAAACGCCTGGTAAGCTTCAGCCTCATGGGGCCGGAAAGCGGTGCGCTTTGTGAAGTGGAGTGTGAAGATGGAAAGATCGTAAGGATCAATCCATACGAGTATGACACGGAATATACAGAGGCCAACTGCAATCCATGGCACATGGAAGCGAGGGGAAAAACCTTCGATCCGCCAAAGCGAGTAAACATTACCCATATGGGTCTTTGCTATAAAACCAGAGTCTATTCGCCGAACAGGATCCTGTATCCAATGAAGCGCATCGACTGGGATCCGGAAGGCGAACGCCATCCGGAAACGCGAGGGATCAGCGGATACGAGAGAATTTCCTGGGAAGAAGCTGCAAAGATCTGCGCCAATGAGATCAAGCGCATCAACAAGACGTATGCACCGGAAGCCATCCTTTGTGAGTCGGATATGCACGGCGAAGGTAAAAATGTTGCCCCATCCCACGGATGTCCAAACCGGATGTTCTCCCTGACTGGCGGCTACACTCAGCAGATGCGGAATATGGATTCCTGGGAAGGTTGGTACTGGGGTGCTAAGCATGTCTGGGGATGTGAGCCGGTGGGCGAGATGGCTCCACAGGCAAACCTGATCCCGGATATGGCGAAATACAGTGATGCGATCCTTTTCTGGGGCTGCGATCCGGAGGTGACGCCGCTTGGTTTCGGAATGAAGATGCCTACACTTCTTTGCTACTGGTTTACAGAGCTGGGGATCAAAAGCATTTATGTCTGCCCGGACTTAAACTATGGAGCGGCTATCCATGCTGACAAATGGATTCCGATCCTTCCGGGCACAGATCCGGCACTTCAGCTTGCCATTGCCTATCAATGGATCACGTCCGGGACCTTTGATAAAGAATATATTGCAAACCATGCTTACGGGTTTGATAAATTTGTAGACTACGTACTGGGAAAGGAAGACGGCATTCCTAAGACTCCAAAATGGGCCAGTGAAAAATGCGGCGTAAAGCCTTGGACGATCAAGGCTCTCGCAGATTATTGGGCAGAAAAGATCGTTTCGATCTGCCATGGAAACGGAGGCAGTTACATCCGCGCACCTTATGCCACCGAACAGGCGCGGCTGGAGGTCATGCTGCTGGGTATGCAGGGATTAGGAAAACCTGGCGTCCATCAGTGCAAACTGATTGAATGGAATATGTGGGCAAAGAATTATCCTCTGCCTTATACACCGGCTTTCGTTCCGGAAGTGCCGCATATCTGCGATGCGATCCGCACCGTTCCAGGAGATATTCCTTCGAATATCGGCATGAGCCGGTTCCCTCTGAATGATGCACAAAAGGAGAGAGCACCGGAGATCGTGGATCTTTTTAAGGTGCTGCCGGGACCAAAGCAATATATCCCGCGGTGTATGGTGCAGACGGCGATACTGGATAAGCATGCGGAATGGATGGGCATGAGCTGCTTTGCCACAGCGGGGATCCCGCGGCCGGGCAACAACCGTGTCCCGACGGTTTATGACCAGTTCCAGAAAAATGAATACCCGAGACCTGGCATGAGCCGGATCCATATGATCTGGTCTACGGCACCGTGTAATGTTACTTGTTGGAACGACGGTTTTGCATTCCAGAGAGCATACCGGGATCCGGAGATAGAAACGTTTGTGGTACAGCATCCGTGGATGGAAAATGACTGCTACTTTGCAGACCTCCTTCTCCCGGTGTGTACGAAACATGAAATGCATGATATCGGAAACGATATGTCCAGCGGGACCTATGTTTCCGTTTATAAAGAAGAGCCTTGCATCCCTAGACGAGGAGAATCCGTTTCGGATTTTGATGTCTGCGTGAAAGTGCTGGAACAGTTCGGTCCGGAATATGTCAAGGCATATACAGGTGATCTGACAGAAGAAGAACGCGTGCGGTTTTTCTATAAAGCATCCGGATGCGAAGAAAAAATGAGTTTTGAGGAATGGAACGAGAGGAAGATCTTTGTCGTGCCGGTCAGCGAAACAGCAAAGGATGAGGTGCCCGGACTGGGAGACTTTGCTTCCGATCCGGAAGAGTATCCGTTGGAGACCCCGACAGGTCTTCTGGAATATTCTTCTTCCAATATCGAAAGGTTCCTGCCGGATGATACGGAACGGCCTCCGGTTCCGCACTGGGTGGAAAAAGGAGAGTCGCATGACGAGAGACTTTCATCTGCGCGTGCGGAAAAATATCCGCTCCTTTGCATGTCCAACCACGGCAGGTGGAGGATCCATGCACAGTGTGATGATATTCCGTGGAGCCGGGAAGTCGAGACCATGAAGGTCAAAGGAGAAGACGGCTATTTGTATGAACCGTGCTGGTTGAGCCCGGAAGAGGCAGATAAGCGGGGCATCAAGCATGGCGACATTGTGAAAGTTTTTAATGAGAGGGGCATTGTTCTCTGTGGCGCCTATATCACGGAGAGACTGATCGAACATACCTGTTATGTGGATCATGGTTCAAGACTGGATCCGATCATTCCGGGTGAAGTAGACCGTGGCGGTGCCATCAATAATATCACGCCAATCAATCCGATGGGCAAAAACTCTACCGGCATGGCAACCAGCAGCTTCCTGTGCGATGTCCAGAAAGTGACAGAAGAAGATTGGGCCGAGTGGAAAGCAAAAGCCCCATGGGCATTTGAACGCCATGTAGACAGCGCCTTTGGCGTCTGCGTGGAAGGCTGGATGAAAGATTACGAAAACGGAGACAATTATCATGGGTAAAGCGTTTTTTATCGATGTTGCAAAATGCAGCGGTTGCTATAACTGCCAGTTTGCATGCAAAGAAGAACACTGCACAAACGAGTGGCTTCCGATCGCTGCCAAACAGCCGATGACCGGTCAGTTCTGGCTGAAGGTTGAAGAACACGTGGAAGGCACAAAGCCGATGGTCCGGATCCATTATATTCCGGTCCTTTGCAATCACTGCAAAGATCCTGCTTGTCTGAAGGCAGCCAAAAATGGTGCCGTTTATAAACGCGAAGACGGTCTGGTGATCATCGATCCGGAAAAAGCAGTGGGGCAGAAAGAGATCGTTGATGCCTGCCCATATGGCAATATTTACTGGAACGAGGAATTGAAACTTCCGCAGAAATGCACAGGATGTGCCCATCTTCTGGAAGAGGGAAGAGTGCCGCGCTGCGTGGATGTGTGCCATACCGGTGCAATCCGTTTTGGAGAAGAGGAAGACTTTGCGGACTTTATTGACGGAGCAACGGTGCGCATGCCGGAGCTGGGATTGGGACCTAAGGTCTACTATCGGAATATTCCGGGACGTTTTATCGCGGGGACAGTTTATGATCCGGAAGAAGAGGAAGTCATCAAGGGAGCAAAGTGTCATCTGACTAACGGCGTTAAAACATGGGATGCCGAAACGGATGCTTTCGGGGATTTCTGGTTCCGCGATCTTCCGAGAGGGCTCTTTACACTGACCGTGGAAGCAGACGGTTTTGATGAACTGCATTTTCCGGAGATTGACACGAAAGGAAACAGCATTAACCTCGGAGATCAGCCGATGAATAGGAGAAAAGCATGACGATAGAGGAATTATATCAACAGATCCTTTCCGGATTCTATGCCCTGGAAGGGGCAAAGGAGCTGCTTAATGAGAAGGTCTCTGTAACCGGGTCGAAAGAGCCGGAGAAAACGCTCCGTCAGGAAAATGACCCGCCGTCTACGGTTGCGCGTCCGGAATACTGCGTTACCGCCACTCTTCTGGGAGTAAATGGGGAAGCGTATACGGAAACACCGGAAGATTTTGATGGCACGCTTGAAGAGGCGCTTTGTATTCCGCCAACCGAAAAAGGGATCAGCGCTGTGACAATCGCTGCCCTTAATGCGGCTGTGAGCTATCTGGGTCTTGCACCGGGGATCTTCCCGGAAGAGGAAGAGGCACATTTTCGATATGCTGAAAAACTATACCATTATGTCATCGAAAACCACGGACCGGATAATATTGTTCTGGTAGGTTACGACGGGTATATTGTCAAACGTTTTGTGGACGAAGGACTGATCATCTGGATCATGGACAGGGATCCGGACCATATCGCACAGGACCGTTTTCATCATGTAGTCGTGAACAACGCAAAAAGAAACAGGGAAAGCAGTTTTGTCTGGGGAAAATATTTTATTGTGACCGGGAGCACGCTCTGTAACGGAACGATCCTCCATTACCTGAACAGCGGCAAAGAACTGCTGTTTTACGGGATCACTTGCGCAGGGGCCGCAACACTTTTAAAATTGCCGTGGTTCTCCCCGGAAAACATATAAAATACAACGTTTTTTACCGAAAATAAAAGGATTTATGAGAAGAACCCGTCGGAGTTCTTCTTTTTTGTGGAAAAGTTACATATTATAAATAAAAATCAAGCTTGACATTGGAACAATACCATAGTTTATATTAACTATGTAGGCTCTGGTACTGTGCCAAAAACTCTGCCAAAAGGAGCAAAAAGTGCAGGATTGGCAACTTACAAAAGACGTAGTGTAACACAAAGCAAACTAAATTATGAGGAGTGTGATTATATGGAAAAGGTATTTACCAACCTGACGACCGGAGGTCCTATCTCCGTGTATGTCGAGGACGGCAAGATCACCAGGATCAGGCCGCTTCAGGTACCTGAGGAGGATTATCCGAAGCCATGGACCGTTGAAGACAAAAATGGCAAAAAGTATTCCCCTCCAAAGGCAATGCGTGTCGCGCAGAACATTATGGCTGAGAAAAACAGACTGTACAGCGAGGACCGTATTCTGTACCCAATGAAGAGAGTTGACTGGGATCCTGATGGAGAGCGCAATCCGCAGAACCGCGGTATTTCAGGTTATGAGCGCATATCATGGGACGAAGCTGCAACCATCATCGCGAAAGAGATCGATCGTCTTGCACCGCGTGATGAAAACGGAGTCTTCGACGGACATGCGATCACAGCCCTTACCGGTTCCCATCATAACTGGGGTATTGTCGGATACAAGATGGCTCCGTTCGGACGTTTCTTCTCTATGCTGAACTACACACCAATTCTGGACAACCCGGATTCCTGGGAAGGCTGGATGTGGGGTGCTCCGCATATGTGGGGATTCTACTGGCGTCTCGGACAGCCTGAGCAGTTCGACCTTCTGCCGGATGCATTCAAAAATACAGACATGATCGTGTTCTGGTCCAATGACCCGGACTCCACACATGGTATCTATTCCGGACAGGAATCTAACATCTGGCGTGTATGGATGAAAGAAATGGGTATGAAGTGCGTATTCATCGACCCATTCTACAACTACACCAACGCTGTTATGGACGGCACCTGGTTTGCACCGCGTCCGGGCACAGACACCGCTCTGGCAGCAGCTATTGCATATCAGTGGATCATTGATGATACCTATGATCATTTCTATGTAGAAAACCGTACTGTCGGTTTTGACGAATTCAAAGATTATATCCTTGGAAAAGAAGACGGCGTACCGAAGACCTGTGAGTGGGCTGCTGAAAAGACTGGCATCCCTGCACGTCGTATCCGTGCGCTGGCAAAAGAGTGGGCTTCCAAACGTGTAGCTATCGCCGGCGGTGTCCGTGGTGGTGAAGGTTCTGCATGCCGTACCGCATATGGTACTGAGGAAGCTCGTTTCATCATTGCTCTTGCAGCTATGCAGGGCTTTGGTAAACCGGGTGTTTCCATTTGGGGAACAACCATGGGTGCACCGGCTGACTATACCTGGTTCCCAGGTTACGCTGAGCCGGATTCCCAGATGGGCAAATCCAGTGCAGCAAACACCAAATATGCTGCATCAAGCGTGAAACAGCGTCTGTACCGCCTCAACTATCCGGAAGATATCATGAACGGCAAAGGCGAGTTCATCGGCGACGGCTTCTGCGGTCAGTCGATCGAGCAGCAGTTTGTACAGCATGAATACCCAATCGAAGGTAAAGTCAAGATGTTATGGCGTTATGGCGGATCCTTCATGGGAACCATGACAGAGACAAACCGTTATGTACAGCTTTATCGTCATGTTGGCGAAAATCAGCTTGATACTGTGATCAATCAGGACTGCTGGTTTGGTGGAGAAGCTAAATACGCAGATCTGATCCTTCCGGCCTGCACCAACTTAGAGCGTAACGACCTGGGCGAGTGGTCTGTCGGCGGCGGCTATACCACCCATGCAGAAATCGGTAACAACTGGCGTGTCATCGTTCGCGAGCAGAAATGCGTAGAACCGCTTGGCGAGTCCAAGAGCGACTATGAGATCTTCCAGGAGATCGCTAAGAAGCTGGGTGTCTGGGAGCAGTACACCGATGGCGGCAAGACCGAAGATGACTGGGCAGAAGCTTACTGGAACATTTCCGAACTCAGCAAACGCATGAGCTGGGAAGAGTTCAACAAGAAGGGCTATTACATTGTCCCGGTTCCGGAAGATTACGAAGAGCATCCGGCATTCCGCTGGTACTATGAAGGCCGCGACTGCGATACTCAGGATTATCTGAATCCTAAGATCAAAGCAGTTAACAATATGAACACGATGGAACCGACGGAAAATTCAAAAGAGCTTGGAACCTTCTCCGGCAAGATTGAATTTGCTTCCGAAAGCCTTAAGAAATTATCGCCAGAGGATAATGAGCGTCCGGCAGTTCCGCATTATATTCCTTCCTGGGAGGGACATGAAACAGAGCTTTACAAGAAATATCCGCTCCAGATCATTTCCCCGCATCCACGTTTCAGCTTCCATACGCATTATGATACACATGCAAGCTGGCTTGATGAGATCCCATGCCACCGTATGATCATCGACGGTTATGCATACTGGATCGCACGTATCAATCCAAAAGATGCAAAAGAACGTGGTATCAAGACCGGAGATATCATCGAGCTCTATAACGACCGCGGAAGCGTACTCTGTGCAGCAGATGTTACATACCGTGTACCGGAAGGTGTAATGCACTCCTATGGATGCTCGGCAAAATATGATCCGATCACAACAGAGACCGGAGCAACAGACCGTGGCGGATGCGTCAATATCCTGACCAACAAACGCTGGCTGTCCAAGAATGCTCCTGGTATGGCACCGAACTCCTGCCTGATCGAAGTCAGGAAATGGGAATGCTAGTAGGAAAGGAAGGTTATTATGGCTAAGTATGGATTTATTATAGATGTTGATCGCTGCAACGGCTGCTACAACTGCTTCCTTGCCTGCAAGGATGAGTGGATCGGCAACGATCATGGAAAATATGGTGCTGCAACAGCTGAAGGCATGAGCCTCATGCGCGTAAATGAGATCGAATACGGCACTTACGATAAAGTGAAAGTCGATTATATTGCGATCCCATGCCAGCACTGCAAGAATGCACCTTGTATCGCTAAACGCCCGGATGCATTTTATGCACGTCCGGATGGACTGGTCATTCTGGACCCGGAGAAAAGTGCAGACAAAGCTCTGCTGAAAGCATGCCCATATGGCTGCGTACAGTGGAACGAGGCAGCTCAGATCGCACAGAAGTGCAATGGCTGCGCACATATGCTTGATGCAGGAGAGAAACAGACCAGATGTTCCGAGTGCTGCCCGAACCAGGCACTGATCTTCGGAGATCTGGATGATCCGAACAGTGAGATCTCCAAATTTGCAGCAGAACATGCAGCAGAGCTTGAGGATTTCCAGCCTGCATTCAAGGCAGAACCGAGTGTTAAATATATGTATCTGCCAAAACCGTTCATCTGCGGTGAGGTCACCTTCGAAGGCGAAGATGTCAAAGGTGCAAAGGTAACAGTGAAATGTGATGAGTGCGGCAAAGAATATGTAACGGAAACAGACTTCCTTGGCGATTTTGAAGTTCAGGGACTTCCGACAAATAAGCCATTCACCGTCACTATCGAAGCAGAAGGATGCAAACCTGCAGTTCTTACCTGCAAGACAGCAGGCAGCGTGAACTTTGGAGAGATCGTTCTGGAAAAATAAACAATTAAAAGTCGGGCAGGGGATCTACCCCCTGCCCGATGAGAGTAAAAAAGAGGATGACTATGAAAAATGCAGTAATTGTTGAAGCTTGCCGTACTGCAGTCGGCAGTATGGGAGGCGCATTAAGACCACTTAGTGCAACAGACCTGGCTACAGCTGTAGTCAAGGGACTTTTAGACCGCACCGGGATCGATCCGAACAAGATCGATGAAGTCATTTTAGGACAGTGCCGTCAAACATCGGATGAGCCGAACATTGCCCGTGTAGTTGCCCTGAAGGCCGGGATTACAGAAACAGCTTCCGCACATACTGTTATGCGTCAGTGCGCGAGCGGCATGACTGCGATCCATAACGGTGCGATGCAGATCATGTGTGGTCTTTCCGACGTTGTAATAGCTGGCGGAACAGAGAGCATGTCCAATGCAGTCTTTTATGTTCGCAATGCCCGCTGGGGCGTCGGGACAGGAACGACACAGTTTGTCGATGCCTTAACAGAAGGACAGTTTTATTCCCAGCCGCAGGATATCTACGGTTCCTACAACATGGGCGCAACGGCAGAAAACGTTGCGGAACTTTTGGGTATCACAAGAGAAGAGCAGGATGCATTTGCGCTTGCTTCCCAGCAGAAGGCAGTAGCCGCGATCGATGCCGGACGTTTCAAAGACGAGATCATTCCGGTAGAGGTTCCGCAGGGAAGAAAGAACCCGCCGATCATTTTTGATACCGATGAGTTTCCACGCAGAGACACCAGCATGGAAAAACTGGCAAAACTGAAACCATGCTTCAATATCAAACATGGCGAAGACGGCCGTCTTTTCGGAGACACTGCACTGACCGGTACTGTTACAGCCGGATCTTCTTCTGGACGTAACGACGGCGCCAGCGCTGTTCTTTTGATGAGTGAAGAAAAAGCAAAAGAGCTTGGCTTAAAACCACTCGCCCGCATCATCGGC
This sequence comes from Lachnospiraceae bacterium, assembly GCA_017652745.1. Lineage (GTDB taxonomy): Bacteria > Bacillota > Clostridia > Lachnospirales > Lachnospiraceae > RGIG5612. Next base: position 2,947 of record JAGCAK010000115.1, on the reverse strand, counting down.
ATGGGAACCGCAGGAAATGATCCGCGCTTAATGGGATTAGGCCCTGTTTCAGCTGTTCCGAAAGCATTGGAGAATGCTGGTCTGAAAGATGATGATATCCAGCTGATCGAACTGAACGAAGCTTTTGCAGCACAGTCGATCGGATGTATCAAACAGCTTGGCTGGGAAGATAAGATGGACATCATTAACGTAAATGGTGGTGCGATCGCACTTGGACATCCGGTTGGATCTTCGGGATGCCGCATCATCGTCACCCTGGTACATGAAATGAAAAAACGTGGTCTGAAATATGGTTTGGCAACGCTTTGTATTGCCGGCGGCATGGGACAGGCAACGGTAATCGAGATGTGTGACTAAACAGATCTCAAATAAAAATAATAAAAAAAGTTTTAATAAAAAGGTAAAACCTGAAAGGAGCGTTAAAAATGGCAAACTATTTTGATTTGACCGGAAAGAATGCAATCATCATCGGCGGAGCAGGCGGACTTGGACAGCTTATCGCTAAAGCGTTTGCTGAGGCTGGCGCAAATGTTGCAATTGCTTCCCGTACAGAGGCAAAACTGCAGGCAGCTTGTGAAGAACTGAAAGCAGAGACAGGCAAAGAATTTAAATACTATGTCTGTGACGCAACAAAGGAAGATGCTGTAGAAGCATGCGCAGCACAGTTCGTAAAGGATTTCGGATCTGTTGAGATCCTTGTTAACTCACAGGGTATTAACAAGAAACATCCTGTTACAGAGTTCCCTGTAGAAGAGTTTGAAGAGACCATGACAGCAAACGTCACCTCCATCATGCTGACTTGCAAACACTTTGGCAAATACATGATGGAAAACAAATACGGCAAGATCGTAAACGTTACTTCCGTACGTGGCAAGATTGCTACAAAAGGCCCTGGCAACGTTGCTTACTGCGCAAGCAAAGGTGCTCTTGATATGCTCACCAAACAGCTCGCATCAGAGTTTGGCCCATACGGCATCACCGTTAACGGATTTGGACCGAACATCATGAAGACACCTATGATGAACAAGATCTTCGAAATGCGTGCAAATGAAGCAGGCGTTACCGTTGAGAAATATCTGGAAATGCAGGCAGCAGGACTTCCGCTCCGCAGAATGTCTGATCCGGAAGACTGCGTAGGAACTGCTCTGTTCCTTGCAGCTCCAGCATCTGATTTCCTGACAGGCAACATCCTCTATCCGGATGGCGGTCTGACAGCAATCGGCTAATTGATTAAAAAAGCTCCGGCCTTATAAGGCCGGAGCAGATCAGTCTTTCGTAACAGGAAGCCAGACTTCAAAGTAGCCGGTATTAATACCGTCTTCAAGGATGCTGCAGACCAGATTCCCCTGTGCATTACCGGCAGGTGTGTAACCGTTCTGAGCAGCATAGTCGAAAAGATAGTCGATGTGTTTTGGAGAAAAGGCATTTTTGCCGGAACTCTTAAATACAGAATGAATGCTTTCTGCTGCAGGCTGATAAATGACCGGAGGTTTTACGGGAACAGAAAACTCTTCCACATATTCCATGGCAAGAGAGAAGCCCCAGGAATAAAGATGGCCCCCAGCACTTTGCGGGTCCAGAGGGATCACGAAATAGCGCTGCAGGAACGGCATATATTGAAGCCACTGCTTAGCGAGTTTCTGCATCTCAGGTGCGTTATCATAATAGGTGTCAAACCGGTTGAGATAGCAGACTGATTCCGGACTGAGTGAAATATCACACTTGCCGATCATATCCTTGACACGGGTGACCTGTTCACAATGCTCACGGATACGCCGAAGCAGAAGTTCCTGACGATGGATGGAATCCATCAGCTCCGTTTCCTTCTCTTCCAGGACGGAAACAAGGTCTCCGTAGTAGCAGTCGGAAACCATGTAGGCAATCTGAGGAATACCGAAGCCAAAGCTTTTGTACCAGAGACAATCAATCAGAAAATTGATGTCCCAGACGTCATAATAACGATAATCGTTTTGCTTGTCTTTGGTAGGCGCGACAACACCTTTCTTTTCGTAGTAACGAAGAAGATCGGTCGAAATCCCGAGGATCCGAGCCACATCACCGATTTTATACTGCATAGGGACCTCCCGTAAGCATCAATACGCTATAATTACAAGTAATAATTATACTGTAACAACGAAGGAAAGTAAAACAAAGAGATTTAAGAAAGTGAGGAAAAAACCATGGCATACATGCCTCTTGACAAAAGCAAATTTTATCTGGAAACCGAAAAAATGACAAAGATCTGGGATCTTTCCCAGCCATGGGGATGGGATACCCCGCTGTGGCCATTCCCGGGTGCACGTGCTGACCTGACATTCCCACGTGGACAGTATCTGGAGCGTTTCCACAAACGTACATGTACTTACACAGGAACCCTTCATGCAGCAACCCACTGCGACGCACCGAACCACACTCTTCATGAGGAAGAAGTTGATCGTGAGCGTTACGGCTATGTTCTGTCCGAAATGCGTCTGGAGCATGCTATCGGCACCGGCGTTATCGTTGACCTGACCTGGATGTATGATGAATTTGAAGAAGCATTCAACAAAGCAGGCGGCGACCCGGCAAAGATGGGCGAGTTTGCAGAAGTTCCTGGAAAGAAAGGCGCTATCTGGCACATCATCACTCCGGAAGACGTTCAGAAAGCACTGGACAAAGATGGTCTTGAGATCCGTCCGAACGATTTCGTCGTTCTGAACACAGGATTCCATCGTTATTGGAGAAAGAACAACGATAAATACTTCAACTACTATGCAGGAAATGGTCCGGAACTTGCTAACTGGCTGATGTTCGAAAAGAAGATCAAAGCAATCGCCGGCACCTACGGCGCATCCGACTCACCGGTATGGCACTGCCCATGCAAGGAGCAGATGCCTTGGCTGTACAACAACTATAAACTTGCTACCGGCCGTGATATCGATGAGGATTATCCGGATTACGAGCCATG
>JAGCAK010000114.1 GCA_017652745.1 Lachnospiraceae bacterium | reverse complement strand
TCAGAACAACTGCTATTTCGTATTTGTTCATTTCTCGCACCTCCTTTTGGTCTCTGGCTCCCCATCTACGTGGGAAACAAGGAATATTATCACGAGTCAGTATTTTAACACGCGCTTTTTCCGATTGCAAGAAAATTCTTGACTGAAACCACCTGCACGGGGAACTTTCTTTATCGCAGGAAAAAGGGGTGCACCGAAGCCTCCGCTAAAGTCGGTTCGGTACACCCACTTTTCTCCTGCGGGGAAAGTTCCCCGAATAATTTGTTCAATTAAAGAATTTTACAGGATATCGGAAAACTTCTGTAAAAGATCTTCGCGTGTCAGTTTCTGTTTTTCTTCACCGGAAACATCGTAAATGATCCTGCCTTCATTCATCATGATCAACCGGTTTCCGTGCTCGATCGCATCTTTCATATTGTGTGTGATCATCAGCGTCGTTAACTGGTTTTCTTCTATTAAATGATCTGTCGTCTGCAGGACTTTTGCTGCGGTTGCAGGGTCAAGAGCTGCTGTATGCTCATCCAGAAGCAGCAGCTTTGGTTTCATCAGGGCTGCCATTAGAAGAGTCAGTGCCTGCCGCTGTCCTCCGGACAGGAGACCGACTTTGGAAGTCATACGGTCTTCCAGGCCAAGGCCAAGAATGGCCAGTTTATCTTTATACTCTTCACGTTCGGCTTTTGTCACGCCCCATTTGAGACCGCGCTTCTGTCCTCTTCTGCGGGCAAGTGCCAGATTCTCTTCGATCTGCATATCAGCTGCAGTACCCATTTTCGGATCCTGGAAAACACGGCCGATGAAAGGAGCCCGTTTGTGCTCCGGAAGACCGGTCACATTGATCCCATCCAGGATGATGGCACCTTCATCGATTGGCCAGGTCCCGGCGATTGCATTCAGAATGGTCGATTTTCCTGCGCCATTCCCTCCGATCACCGTAACAAATTCACCTGGAGCAATATGCAGCTGGGCATCGATCAACGCTTTCCGCTCGTTGATCGTTCCGGTATTAAAGGTCTTGGATACATGTTCTAACCAAAGCATAATCTAGACCCCCTTCCTGAGACTGTTCTTAATTGCTTCAACATATGGAAGGCTTCTCTTGCCTGCCCAGCCGAAGGAATTCTTCGATTTCCCACGCAGATATGGAATAGCAAGAAATGCTGCAACAATGATTGCGGTGAAGAGCTTGAGATCATTCGGATCCAGCCGCAGCCAGAGAATGATGACCATGACAATATAGTAAATAATACCGCCCACCACAACAAAGCCAAGACGAATTGCAAAATTACAGCCTTTTTTAAAAATGGCATCGCATAAGATCTCACCAATAATGATCGCCGCAAGACCGATCACGATAGCGCCACGGCCCATATTGACATCGGAGAAACCCTGATACTGTGCCATAAGGGCACCAGCTAATGCAACTAAACCATTTGAAAGGATGAGGCCTAAAATCTTCATATTAGAAGTATTGATACCCAGGGCAAGGCTCATCTCATTGTTCGTGCCGGTAGCACGGATTGCAGACCCCTGCTCCGTTCCGAAATACCAGTACAGAATGGCAATGATCACTGCTGAAATGATCACGCCGATCAGAATCGCCATCGGAATATTCCGCATAGTGATCACCATTTTATACCGGTTCGGGTTCAGGGACTGGTTGGAAGACATTCCCATGATCCGCAAGTTGATGGAATATAGGGCAAACTGGGTCAGGATTCCGGCAAGGATTGCCGGGATTCCGAGTTTCGCATGAAGGAGTCCAGTGATCAGGCCTGCAACTAATCCTGCGCACAGAGCGATCAGTGTTGCTGCCCATGCCGGGACTCCGGCAATCATCAGCATAACTGCCACTGCTCCACCCGTGGCAAAGGACCCGTCTACCGACAGGTCCGCCACATCCAGAATTCTAAAAGTAATAAACACGCCCAGAGCCATCAGCCCCCAGATCAATCCCTGGGAGATACCTCCGGGAAGCCTGGTGACCAGATTCCCGAAGCTGATTGCACATAAGTAACTAGTCATTTGATCATCCTATTTCTACGTAATCTTCCGGAATTGTTACATTATAAAGGTCTGCTAATTCTTTATTGTATTTCTTGACCGGATTCGGGAAGTACTGAATCTCCATTGTGCTGATATCTTCTTCACCAAGAAGAATCTTAACAGCCATCTTACCCGTAACTCTGCCAAGTTCATAGTAGTCGATCGTCAGGGTTGCGATACCGCATTTTGAGCAAAGTCCTTCTTCACCAGCAATGATCGGTGTCTTTGCGGCTCTGCAGACAGCATCGATAGCGTCTGCATTGTCTGCTGCTTTATTATCTGTAGGAATGAAGATAACATCGCAGTCATCGCAAGCAGTCTGAGTAACCAGGGATACATCATTGGAGTCTGCGAAAGAATAAGCTTTTGCTTCAAATCCAAGAGCTGCCAGTTCTTTCTCCATGACTTCTTTCTGGTATACGGAGTTTGCTTCGCTGGAACTGTAGAGAATACCTACGGTCTTTGCATTCGGGAACAGGTCTTTTACCATCTGGGCCTGCTGATCCAGAGGTGCAAGGTCAGAAGTTCCGGAAACGTTGCCGCCGCAAACGCCATTGAAATCCGGAATATCCAGAGCTGCGCCGTATTCAGTTACAGAAGTACCAAGTACCGGGATCTTGTCTGTAGATGCGACTGCTGCCTGAAGGGCCGGTGTTGCATTTGCCATGATCAGATCCACATTGCTTGCTGCAAATCCGTTGCAGATGGTAGCGCAGGTTGCGCTGTCACCGGAAGCGTTCTGCTTATCAAACACAACGCTGTCACCCAGTTCTTCTGTGATGGCATCCATAAATCCTGTTGTTGCTGCATCCAAAGCGTCATGCTGAACCAGCTGGCAGATACCGACTGTAAATGTTTCTTTTGAGACGGACTGTGCATCCTTTTCTGCGCTTCCGTTGTTCTGGCTGCCGCCATTGGAACCGCAAGCAGTCAGAGCTGCCACGAGAGCGAGCCCCAAAATAATTGCTACTACTCTGCTTCTTTTCTTCATGATGATTCCTCCTGAAAAAATCTTTTTTGGCTGCAGGTCTGTCAGCCGGTTAGTAATAAAAAAACCGCACGTTGTTTGTGCAGCCCTTCTCCTTCAGATCTTTACGTACCTCACAAACAACTATTTCCCCCAATGATAGCTGTAATAATAGCGGTATCCGTAAAAAGCCTTGTTTCCGTTCAACATTTCTGCCTCCGTTATTGCGTGCATTTTAACGCTTTAAAGCGTTGATGTCAACCCCTATTTTCCTCATGCCCTGGCTCTGCCTTCTTACTACCATCCCTTTACAGTATATGCTATAATCATATCAATTATGGAAAACAGATATTCACGAAACATTCCATCTATTACGGAGGAGGAGCAGGCGCTCCTGAAAAATAAGAAAGTCGCAATCCTGGGCTGCGGTGGTTTGGGCGGTTATCTGTGTGAATTTTGCGCTCGTTTAGGAATTGGATCGATCATCGTTTGTGACGGGGATGTCTTTGAGGAATCAAATCTGAACCGGCAGATCCTTTCTTCGGAAGGAAATCTGGGAACGCTGAAAGCGGAAGCGGCAAAGGCTTACATAGAATGTACCAATCCTGACTGCCATGTCGAAATGATATGTCAGCCATTTTCAGCAGATAATGCTTCTTTTCTGAAGGACGTCGACGTGATACTGGATGCATTGGATTCAGCTCCTTTCCGCCTGCTTCTGGAGGATGCGGCAGAAGAATATTCTATTCCTCTGATTCACGGAGCGGTAAATGGATGGAGCGGGCAAGTCTGCCTTGTCCTTCCTGGAAAGCGCACTCTGCATCGGATCTATGAGAATGCCACGCTTCCAAATAACAAAACTGTACTGCCGTTTACGGCTGCTGCCTGTGCATGCATGGAAATGTCTCTTGCATTGAAGGTCCTGATCGGAAAGAGCGAAGCAGATGATGAAGCGCTGAGTATCTTTGATCTGTTTTCCGGACAGCTGGAGAAAATATTTTTGGAAGAATAATCAGCTGTAGTCATGCAGCGGCAAGGAGGTTTTTATGTATTATAACGATTTCAAAGAATTGAAATTATCAGGCCTCGGCATGGGCAATATGCGTCTTCCTGTTCTGGACAATGACAGTTCCAAGATCGATGAAGAACTGGCAGGAAAGATGCTTGCATTTTGCCTTGAGAACGGCATTAATTATTTTGACACTGCCTATGGCTACCATGGAGGAAACTCCGAGATCGTGGTTGGAAAATTATTGAAGCAATATCCACGTGATTCTTTTTATCTGGCAACAAAATTCCCTAGCTATGATGCTTCTCTTTTTACCCGCATGCCGGAGATCTTTGAAGAGCAGCTTTCCAAACTGCAGGTGGACTATTTTGATTTCTATCTGATGCACAATGTAAACCACCTGAATATTAATTTGTTTGTAAATCCGGAAAAGAATGCACTGGATTATTTCTATGAGCAGAAAGAAAAGGGACGCATCCGTCATCTTGGCTTCTCCTCACATGCAGACTATGATGACCTGAAAAAATACCTGGAAGCATATGGCGACCACATGGAATTCTGCCAGATCCAGCTGAACTGGCTGGACTGGGATTTCCAGGACGCAAAGAAACGTCTTGAACTGCTGAAAGAGTACAACATTCCAGTTTGGGTCATGGAGCCAGTCCGCGGAGGCAAACTGGCTTCCCTTCCAGACAACTATATGGATCAGCTGAAACCTTTCCGTCCGGATGCAACCTCTGTAGAATGGTGTTTCCGGTTCCTGCAGGCGATCCCGGAAGTGACCATGATCCTTTCCGGTATGTCCAACATGGAGCAGCTGGAAGAAAATATTAAGATCTTTGAAACAAAAGAACCGGTAACGGAAGAAGAAAAAGCTGTTTTGTTTGACATCGCAAAAGATATGGTCAATAAAAACACGCTTCCTTGTACGGCATGCCGGTACTGTACGAGCTATTGCCCGAACAACATCAATATTCCGGAGATCATTGCTGCTTATAATGAAGATAAAATGGGTGGACGCGATTTCCGTGTTCCAATGCTTCTGAACCGTACTCCGGAAGGTCAGAAACCATTTGACTGTGTGGCCTGCCGTTCCTGTGAGGATGTCTGTCCGCAGGATATTAAGATTTCCGAATTAATGGCAGAACTGACTAGTAAGTTTCAAAAATAAGAAACAACAATAAGACAAAATAAAAGAGACCGGCTTTATACCGGTCTCTTTTAGTATGAAATATGTTGTACCTATCCTAAAACCCGAATCGCTTCAGGTGTACAAGACTTTTTGAGCATTGTTATTATAGCATCAGCCTTCAGAATAAACAATCAACAAATTGCTATATTTTTGTTGTGTTTTGTCTTTATGCTGACTATAATAATTTCCATGAAAAAAGAGCTGTTCCGGATCATAACTGAAGACAACATTCTGACTTTAGACGGTGCGACCGGCTCTTTTCTGCTTGCGGCGGGGATGCCTCCTAACGTCTGTCAGGAAGACTGGATCTTGCATCACCCGGATGTTCTGATCGGTCTCCAGAAGCAATATGTGGAGGCAGGAAGTGATATCATCTATGCTCCGACCTTCAGTGCAAATCGTCCACGTCTGGATGAATTCGGATTCGGGAATGAAGTGAGGCGTATCAACCGTCAGCTGACCGAACTTTCCAGAGAGGCTGCCGGTTCAAAAGCAATGATCGCAGGCGATGTTTCTATGACATCGTCCTCCCTGATCCTGTATGAAGAAGAGCTCTTCGATTCCATTAAAGAAACTTATAAAGAACAGATCCTTGCGCTGGCAGATGCCGGCTGTGACCTGATCGTCATAGAGACCATGCTGAATCTGCAGGAAACATTAGCAGCAGTAGAGGCCGCCGTGGAAGTCTGCGACCTTCCAGTCATGGCCAGTCTTTCCTTTGAAAGCAACGGCCGTACTCTTTATGGGGATAAACCCGCCGACTGTGCACATGTTCTGACAGAAGCCGGTGCAGATGCGGTTGGCGCAAACTGTTCCACCGGACCGGAGCACATGCTCCCGATCATCCAGGAAATGCGCAGTGCTACAGATCTTCCAATTCTGGCCAAACCAAATGCCGGCCTTCCTATGCCGGGGCCGAACGGCACCACAAAGTATGATCTCACAGACGATATGTTTGCCATGACCATGATCTCTATCATCGAAGCCGGTGCCAGCATTATCGGCGGGTGCTGCGGTACTTCTCCATCTTATATCGAAAAGCTGCATTGTCTGGCACAAAACATGTCTTTTACATCGAAAAAGCAGTAATTCTCCCATTCGAAAAAAGCCTTGAAAAATCAAGTTTTTGGTTATATGATAAGCGGTAAGTTTATTTCTATTTTTAATAGGAAATTTTAAAAGATAGGAGATTAACTATGAAAAAAATTCTTGCAATTGTATTAGCAGCTACTCTGGCTGTTGCATCACTTGCTCTTGCAGCATGCGGCAACAAAGGTGGCGACACTCCTGCAGGAAGCGGCGACGCTTCTGCACCGGCAAAACCGATCACGATCGGTATCCCAAATGACCCGACAAATGAGGCTAGAGCTTTGGAATTATTACAGGCACAGGGACTTCTTAAGCTGAAGGACACTGGTGATGTAGAAGCAACCGTAATGGATATTACAGAAAATCCATATAACATCCAGTTCAGTGAGATTGAAGCAGCACAGCTTCCAAACGTCCTTCCGGATCTGGATTTTGCAATCATCAATTCCAACTATGCAATCGGCGCACAGCTGACACCGTTCCTGACAGAAGGTACGGATGTCTCTTATCCGAATATCATTGCTGTTAAAGAAGGCAATGAGGAATCCGATAAGATCAAGGCTTTAGTAGCAGCTGTTAACAGTGATGCAGTTGCTGCTTACATCAATGACACATATAAAGGTGCTATCGTCTGTGACCTTACCACTACATTTGCTGATGGTCTGGATCCAAGCGTAGATTATGACGCACTGAACGGAGAGACGATCTCTATCGCAGCTTCTCCGACACCTCATGCAGACATTCTGGCAATCGCAAAAGGCATCCTTGCAGAACAGGGCATCACTCTGGATATTCAGGAATACAATGACTATGTTGTTCCGAATACAGTTGTAGATACCGGAGAAGTTGATGCAAACTACTTCCAGCATATTCCTTATCTGAATGACTTCAACAAAGAGAACGGTACTCATATCGTTTCTGTACTGGAAGTACACCATGAGCCAATGGGCATCTATTCCAACAAATACGATTCCCTTGACCCGATTAAAAAATAAAACCAAATGAGGAAAGCGGCCGGCTGCTTGCGGCTGGCCGCTTATCTTGTCTTTAGCAGTTTTTTCTGCATTGCTGACACCGGAGAACCTTTACTTATGATTGAGATCAAACATCTGAGCAAAACATTCAAAACAGCAGACGGCGAGCTGGAAGCTCTAAAAGATATAAATCTCTCCATCCCTGGTGGGGATATTTTCGGCATCATCGGAATGAGCGGTGCCGGCAAAAGTACGCTGGTCCGCTGTATCAATATGCTCGAGCGTCCGACAGCAGGAACCGTAGAAGTGGATGGTATTGATCTTGGGAAGCTGTCCCAAAAGGAACTGCGTGCCCAAAGACGGGATATCACCATGATCTTCCAGGCGTTCAATCTGTTAATGCAGAGGAACTGTCTGAAAAATGTCATGTTCCCATTAGAGCTTCAGGGTATGAACCGGAGCGAAGCAAAGAAAAAAGCAATGGAGCTTTTGGATATCGTCGGTTTGTCAGAGAAAGCAAAAGCCTACCCTGCACAGCTTTCCGGAGGACAGCAGCAGCGTGTAGCTATCGCCAGAGCCCTGACTACCAATCCAAAGGTGCTGCTTTGCGATGAGGCAACCAGCGCGCTGGATCCAAATACCACGAACTCCATTCTGGAGCTGATCAAAGACATCAACAGGCGACTTGGCATCACCGTCGTGGTCATCACACATCAGATGAGTGTTGTTGAAAGCATCTGTAAGCACGTGGCCATCCTGGATATGGGCGAAGTCGTAGAAGAAGGCGATGTGGAAGAAGTCTTCTCTCATCCGAAAAGTACAGCCGCTAAGAATCTGGTCTTCCCGGAAGGCGAAGATGGTTCTTTTGTTGTAGGCAATCAGGGTGAGCATTTTATCCGTGTTGTATATAATGGCGCTTATGCAGCCGGTAAGCCAATGATCGCCCGCCTGGCGATCGAAAAAGGAATCGAAGCCAATATTTCTTATGCCTCTACAAAGGGTATCAGTGGAAAAGCTTTTGGCACGATCCTTCTAAGTGTTTCCGGCGATGAAAACATTGTAAAAGAAACGATTGACTACCTGACACAGGAGCCTGGCATCGAAGCAGAGGAGGTGGACGTCAATGTTCAGTAATATTTTTACATCTGAAGCCTTGGCGGAAGCCTGGAATATCATCCGGACCCAGTTCCCTCTTGCGCTGTGGGAGACCTTTTATGTCACAGTCCTGGCAACCGCATTTGCGATCATCATCGGACTTCCTTTAGGTGTCCTGTTAGTTGTCGGAGAGAAAGGCGGCATCAAGCCAATGCCAAAAACTCTCATGGCAGTCATCAATTTTATTATCAATATCCTGCGTTCGGTTCCGTTTCTGATCTTAATGATCCTGGTATTCCCGCTGACAAGAGCGATCATCGGCACGACCGTCGGTACGGTAGCATCGATCGTTCCGCTTGTTATTGCAGCCTTCCCATTTGTTGCACGTCTGGTGGAAAGCTGCCTGAGAGAAGTGAATCCGAACCTGATAGAAATGGCTCAGAGTACCGGCGCTACCCCGTTCCAGATCATCTGCAAAGTCATGATCCCAGAAAGTGTCCCAAGTCTGATCAGCAATTTCACTGTTGCAATCACGACGATCCTGGGATACAGTGCAATGAGCGGTATCATCGGCGGCGGCGGTCTCGGTAAAATTGCGATCAATTACGGTTATTACCGTTATAAATATTTAGTCATGTTCCTGGCCGTTATCCTTCTTATCGTTCTGGTACAGATATTCCAGAGTGTCGGAACGAAATTTGCGATCAAGACAGACAAACGGCTGAAGAACCAGCAAGTCACCCGTTCATAAACCACCATGCCTTTGGCATGACATATAAGGAGAGTACAAATGGAGTATAAAAGAGTTTTAACGATTCAGGACATTTCCTGTTTCGGACAGTGTTCCGGAACAGTGGCGCTTCCAATCATTTCCGCATGCGGTCATGAATGCTGCATCATTCCTTCTGCTGTTTTATCCACGCATACCGGCGGATTTGAAGGATTTACTTTTTGTGATCTGACCGAAGAACTGCCTAAGATCATGCAGCACTGGGTAGATACGGATATTATGTTTGACTGCGTCTACACAGGCTATCTGGGAAGTGTTAAGCAGATTGAATACGTTGCCCAGATCATGAATTCCTGTCTGATCGATGGGGGCCTTCGTATTGTAGATCCTGCAATGGCTGATAACGGAAAATTATATACCGGTTTTGATGAGAAATATGTTGAAGCTATGAAATGGCTTTGTGCTCAGGCAGATGTGATCCTTCCGAATATCACAGAAGCATGCCTGCTGACAGATACGGATTATCCGGATGTCGTCGACCAGGCATTTGTCAATAAACTGTTAAGCGACCTGGATCAACTCTGTGGAGGCTGCGTGATCCTGACCGGCGTTTCCTTCCAGGAAGGCAAAACTGGCGTTATGATCTACGAGTCCGGCTTCTGCTCTTACTATGAGCATGATTATCTGGCTCCAGGCAGCCACGGAACCGGAGATATTTATGCATCCGCGTTTGTCGGCGGAATGATGAATGACATCGGAGCAGTCAATGCTGCCTGCGTAGCAGCAGACTTTACTGTCAACTGCATCCGCGGAACGCGTGAAGATGAAGATCACTGGTATGGCGTTAAGTTTGAGCCACAGATCCCGACTCTGATTGAAATGCTGAAAGAATCTGAAGAAGAAGTTGCAGAAGAAGAATAACTCTTTATAAAAAGATATTATTTAGGCCGGCAGAAAACTGCCGGCCTTTTTATTACTTAAGGATCACCGCCTGCCACGGCTGCAGGATTTCCTTTTTGCCCCAGAGCTCCTGCCCTCTTTTAACTGTCGAGAAAAGAATTGTTGAGCCTGTCGGAAGATCTTTTTTCAATTTTCCTGCAGACAGCTTTTCATCACTGTGATTCAGCAGGATCTTCAGCTTCCCTCTCTGATACAGGGAATACTTGCTGTTTCCGGATAAGAAGGTATACTCTCCGGACATCAGGTCTTCGTTTTCTTTTCGAATCCGGATCAGTTCTTTGTAACAGGAAAGGACGGAATCCGGATCATCCCGCTGTGCTTTGACATTGATCTCTTTATAATTGGAATTGATCTTCAGCCAAGGAGCGCCTTCCTTCTCTGCAGGCATAAAACCGGCATATCTATCATCGTTCCACTGCATTGGTGTTCTGGCATTATCCCTGCTCACATTCCGGATCATATACCATTTTAGTCTTGCAGGCACATGAGCCTTTGACAAGATCCCATAGACATTGAGCGATTCCACATCCCTGATCTCTTCCATGTTTTCATAATCGAAGTTGCGCATGCCAATCTCCTGACCTTCAAAAATGAATGGCGTTCCCCGCAATGTCAGAAGAAGTGTTGCTAATAGTTTTGCAGAAGCCTCTGGAAACTTTTGCGAGCCAAAACGGCTGACGCTTCGCGGCTGATCATGATTTTCCAGATAAAGGGTATTCCAGCCAACCTCTTTCTGCCACCGGTCAAGGACCTGTATAAACTTGTCCCAGTGGAAGCGGGTGTGAAGCCATTTTACGATGATCTGGTCAATCTCCATATGTTCAAAGCCAAACACCATATTCAGTTCTTCTCTTTCCGGAGCAGTCAGAAGATTGGCTTCTTTTGTATCCACAAAAACGGTTTCTCCGACAGTAAAGGCATCATACTCTTCCATGACCCGGTGGATCTTGTGCAGAATTTCATGCGTTCCCGGGAGCGATAGATAGTGTTCCGATCCGGTCAGGATCATTTTTTTCTTTCCGTTCGCCAGATTATCTTTATACAGCACATTGATCACATCGCAGCGGAATCCCTTGACCCCTTTTTCCAGCCAGAAACGGAGGATTCTTTCCACTTCCTCAAAGACCTTCGGTTCATGATAATTCAGATCCGGCTGATGCGGTGCAAACAGATGCAGATAAGAGGCTCCGCGCACCTCATCTTTTTCCCAGCTGCCGCCTCCGAAAAAACCGGTCCAGTTGTTCGGCGTACCTGCCCAGGTATCTGACCAGTAATAGTAATTGGTATAAGGCTCAATTTTCTGCCGGCTTTTTTGGAACCATTCATGTTCCGTCGAGGTATGATTGATCACAAGATCCATAATGATGGAAATGCCGCGGGAAGCTGCTTCGCGGACCAGTTCATCAAAGTCGTCCATCGTTCCGTATTCCGGATGAATGCTGCAGTAATCGCTGATGTCATATCCATTATCCTCGTTCGGAGATGCATAAACAGGAGATAGCCAGATTACATCGATCCCCAGTTCTGCCAGGTGATCCAGTTTCGAAATAATCCCCTGCAAGTCTCCAATCCCATCTCCATTGGAATCGCAAAAACTTCTCGGATAGATCTGATATATGACCGCTTTCTGCCACCACTTCAGTTGTTCCATGAATAAACTCCTTCTTTCCCTTTTATCCTTGCTAAAACAGTACCCAAACGATACAATAGGAACGCATTGCTAGTATTATCGTAACATTAATTAAATGAGGTGACAAACCATGAATGACCCAAACAAAAAGAAAAACCTGTGGATGTTCCCGTTAGGAACCGTGGGCCGCGATATGATGTATCAGATGTTCACGAACTTCATCCTGACATACATCCTGTTTACCCGTCAATTGACACCGGCACAGCTGATGACGATCACGATCATCATGGTTGCTGCCCGTGTATTCGATGCTTTGAACGACCCGATCATGGGCAACATCATCGAACGTACCCGTACCCGCTGGGGAAAATATAAACCTTGGCTGCTGGTTGGTATCTTAAGCACCAGCATCGTCGTCTACCTGGCCTTCAACGTCCGCCTGCAAGGATGGGCTTTCGTAGTTTTCTTCGGCGTCATTTACTTCGCATACAGTATCACGTATACCATGCATGATATTTCCTACTGGGGCATGATCCCATCCCTCGGACAGGAAACTCATACTCGTGACCAGTTTACCTCCCGTGCGACCTTATTTGCAGGAGTCGGCGGAACACTGGCTGGTTTTCTTATTCCTATGCTGACAACCGGTGGCATGGCAATCGGCGGAAATGCACAGACCGCATTCGGCAGAGTTGCTCTGATCGTCTGCATCCTGGCACCAGCCTTCTTATGCTTTACCATTTTCGGTGCAAAAGAAAACCGGGATTACATGACAGAGAAAGTTCCTCCTGTCAGCTTTAAAAAGATCATTTCCACAATTAAAAACAATGACCAGTTAGTCTGGATCGCTGTTATCTTTCTGATTCAGCAGATTGGCAATGGTCTGACCCTTGGCGGCATCGGCTCTACCTATGTTTATTTTGCATTCGGATACGCCGGCGGCCTTTACTCTCTGTTCAGCACGATCGGTGTTGCGGCAACGGCACTCTTAATGATCTTCTACCCGATGATCGCCCGCCACATCAACCGGAAACCTCTGATGAAGATCATGCTGATCATTGCTTTGATCGGTTACGCACTGATGCTGCTTGCCGGCGTCCTGCTTCCGAACAATATGATGAAATTCTGGGTGATCACCATTACTTATATGATCACCAACTTCGGTCAGTACTGTTACTACCTGATCATGATGATCTCCGTTATCAATACGGTTGAATACAATGAATACAAAACCGGCAACCGCGACGAAGCTATTATCACCTCGCTGCGTCCGTTCATTACCAAACTGGCATCCGCTCTGATCATTCTGGTAACCACGCTGACCTATCTGGCATTTGGCGTAACCGGATTTACCAATCAGATCTCCGAGCTGGAGCAGCAGGCGAGCCTGGGTGTTTTGACAGAAAGCCAGAAACTGGCACAGATCAATGACGTTCTTGCTAACACATCTTCTCTCCAGACCGTTGGTATGGTCGTTGTCATGAGCGTTATTCCGTGCATCATGATGATCCTCTCCTATGTTCTCTACAAAAAGAAATACATTTTGGATGAAGATGAATACACCCGTATCGTTGGTGAATTAAAAGCCAAAAAAGAAGCAAAAGAGGCTTAAATGATCGAAATCAGAAAAGCAGAAAAAAAAGACGCCATAGAGGCGGAGCGGATCTTTCAATCCGCCCGCCTCTTTATGAGACAAAACGGAAATGACATCCAGTGGAACAGCATTTATCCTTCCGCAGAGGATGTTTTTTCGGATGCGGAAAAAGGCGTTGGATATGTGATGTGTGAAGATGGAAAGATCTTCGCCTATTTTGCTTTTATTATCGGAGAAGATCCGACCTATTCCTATATTGAAGGAAAGTGGCTTTCCTCAGAAACTTATGGAACCATCCACCGCATTGCCAGTGACGGAACACATAAAGGTGTCATGAAACTTTGTGTGGATCATTGCCGGACGATCTGCCCTCACATCCGGATCGATACACATGAAAAAAACCTTACCATGCGCAATGCGCTAGCAAGGCTTGGTTTTATTCATTGCGGAACGATCTACATTGAAGATGGTTCTCCGCGTATGGCATTCTGCCTGCTTCCTTAAGATCAGGGAAGTCGTTTTAAGAGACGAAGAACATTTTCAGCGGTGCGGAAAAGCTCCGCTTTTTTGATGCCATCTTTTTGCCCAAGTGTTTTCAGCAGTGATCCATCGGAAACGTAATTGCGTTCTACGTGCGTGATGGCGCCAGGCATCAGAACATCAACCTGGGCACGGACACGGTAGGCATTATCTTCCAATTGCGGAAATTCCGGACTCTTAGACCGTTTCATCCACCAGTCCGTGATGACCACTCCGTCAAATCCCCACTGTCCGCGCAGGATGGTTGTGACCAGATCATAATTGTAATGGGACCAGACCCCGTTGATCTTATTATAAGAAGTCATGATGACTTTTGGCGCAGCTTCGCGGACACAGATCTCAAAATTCCGAAGATAGATCTCCCGCAGGGCACGTTCACTGACACGTGCATCGTTGATATTTCGATGTGTTTCCTGGTTGTTGCAGGCGAAATGCTTTGGACAAGCCGCCCTTCCGCTTTGCTGAACACCCCTGACCACTGCAGCGCCCATCTTTCCGGACAGCAGAGGATCTTCCGAGAAGTATTCAAAGTTTCTTCCACAAAGCGGGTTACGGTGTATATTCATTCCCGGCCCGAGAAGAACATCCACACCATTCTTTTCCAACTCATTTCCAACCTGCGCGTACAGATCCTCAACCAATTGCGCGTTGAAGCTGCAAGCCTGCGCTGTCCCGCAAGGAAGAAGCGCGCAGTCTGTAGAAAGCCTGATCCCAGCAGGCCCATCCGCGCAAGTGATCGGACGGACCCCTTTTTCCCGGAGGCTCTCTAAGATTCCTCCGAAAACACCGGCGTTGCCTTTTGCCCCAAGCACAGAATTCATCATTCCATGTCCTCTGGTCAACGCTTCCAGTTCCTGATCGGACAATCCCTGGATCAATGGATCCGTGCTCTCCTGCGGCATGCGGTCTAAGATTCTTTGCTTCAGATCTACCTCTTTCGTCATTGCCCTTTCGCACTGCTCTACGATCTTCTCTTCTGCAACGCACCATGAACCGACTTTTGTTTCTTCTATTCCATCATCGTTGATAAAGAAAGCATAGTCGCCGGACTCTAGTAGAAACGCACTCTTTTCCTCATCATAAGAAGAAATGTATCCGGCACTCGTTTCCAGAATAATCTCTTCTGATTCTCCCGGCTGCAGTGTTCCGGTCTTAGAAAAACCAGCCAGAATATACGCGGCTTTTTCCAGCCGTCCTTCTGCCTGTCTGCACCACAGTAAGATAACATCTTTTCCCGGATGCTCTCCTGTATTTGTCATTTTCACACGGACAGCAATCTTTGCGTCCTTGTCTATTGAAGAACCTTCCGGCGCCTCAAACGCAAGCACCTCTTTTCGGAAAGATGTGTAGGAGAGACCAAAACCAAATGGATAAAGGACTTTGTTCTTTGCCTCGGAAGCAAAATACCGATAGCCGACGAAGATTCCTTCTTTGTAATCATTAAACTCTTTTCCGCCAAAGTTTTCTGCGGTGTTATAATCCTCATAGGTTTTCGCAATCGTGTCGGACAGTCTGCCGCACGGATTCACAGCTCCGTAAAGCACGTCGCAAAGTGCATTACCGCTTTCCATGCCTCCCTGCCACGCGATCAGAATGGAAGAAATCTTGTCACCGTATTTCGCAGTCCAGGACATATCCATGATATTCCCGATGTTCAAAACTACGATCACGGATGCAAAGACAGAAGTGACCTGATCTAAAAGCCGCATCTCCTCATCTGTCAGATAGTAACTTCCCTGTGTCAGTGTATTTTCTCTGTCTTCCCCGGCCGCTCTTCCAATTACCACCAACGCCTTTTTCCCCGGCGCCGCTGCTTCCTCTACCATCTCTTTGGTCACAGGCATTTCCGGATGACTCATTGGCCAATGACCCCACCAGCCAGGATCTGCGGCATACTTTGGATCCTCGCAGAAAGTGCGATAAATCTCTGCCAGTTTTTTATCATAGGAAGCACCGCACTGATCCAACCCGTTCATCAGACTGACTAGATACGGCGGGTTCACATCACCGCCGCTTCCATATCCAACATAGAAATAATCTCTTTGGCAGCGACCAAAAACGGCCACCTCTTCCTCTTTCAAAAGAGGCAGAGCGTGACCGTGATTCTTCAAAAGGACACAGCCTTCAGCAGCTGTCTGTCTTGCCAACATTATCTCTTTTGCATCGATCCCGTTTGCAATGGCCTTTTGGCTGTCTGCGTTCCGGACGGATTCCTGAGCCAGCGGACTTCCAGTCACAAGCTGGAATCCTTTCCGCATTAGTTTATTAAAGACCTTTTTGATTCCCATTTTATTTGTGCTTTGTAATTACAGCAGCATGATATGTGCTTCTTCGCACTGCGCACGCATACCATGCGGCCACATGGAAGCCTGTACCTCTCCCACGTGTGCCTTGCCCAGAAGAAGCATGCAAAGCCGCGATTGTCCGATCCCGCCGCCAATCGTATATGGCAGTTCCTTATTCATGATCATCTTATGGAACGGCAGTTCCAGCTTCTCCAGATGGCCGCTTTTTTCCAGCTGTGCCAACATACTTTCCTCATCCACACGAATTCCCATGGAAGAGATCTCAAATGCCTGCTGCAATGGTTCAAACCAAAACAGGATGTCTCCGTTCAGCTGCCAATCATCATAATCCGGCGCTCTCAAGTCATGTGGTTTCCCATCTCCCAGCTTATCACCGATGCGCATAATGAAGACCGCTCCGTTTTCTTTGCAGATCTCATTCTCTCGCTCTTTCGGCGACAAATCCGGATAACGCTTCCGCAGTTCTTCCGAATCAATAAACACAATATCGTTCGGCAGATGATAGACGGCTTCCGGATACTTATACCAGACTTCATGTTCCATATGTTTAATGACCTTAAAGATAGTGCGGACCGTGTCTTCCAAAACTTCCTGCGTCCGCTGCTCTTTTGTGATCACTCGTTCCCAATCCCATTGATCTACGTAAATGCTGTGCAGGTTATCCAGGTCTTCATCCCTGCGGATGGCATTCATATTTGTGTAAAGGCCCTCTCCCGGCTGAAAGCCATAATGGCCAAGTGCCCACCGTTTCCATTTTGCAAGAGACTGGACGATTTCCAGTTCATCTCCCGGAAGTTCTTTTGCATCAAAAGATACTTTCCGTTCCACGCCGCTCAAGTCGTCGTTGAGACCGGAACTCCTCCGGACATATAACGGTGCTGAGATACGTTCCAAGTTCATCTGCTGTCCAAACTCTTTTTGGAATGTATCACGAATGTACTTGATTGCCTCCTGTGTCTGCCGCACAGACAGCTTTGGATCATAGTGTTCTGGAATGATCAGGTTCATTGGTTTTTGTTTCTCCTTTTAATACGAAACTCTTTTTTGATCAAATAATTAAAAAGTATTATATCACGCCGCTTCTTTTGTTCCTACTAAATTAACGATCCATTTTTTCGACCGCAGCATAAAGAATCCGACGATACATTTCAGGACTTCTATCGCGTTTACAATAAAAAACACAGGTATGACCGGTACTTTTGTAAAGTGCACCAAGCAGAAAGCGACCGGCACATATACCACCCAGATAAAAAAGCTGTCAAACATAAATGTGATGATCGTTTTCCCTCCGCTTCGCAGCGTAAAGTAGCAGGCATTAGTATAGGCCATAAACGGAAGATACAAGGCAATGATCCTCATCAGGCTGGCCGCAAGCGCATGCACGGAATCCGACGTGTTATAAATATTGGCCAACGGTCTGGCAAGCGACGCAAGGATCACGCCCAGCACAATGTTCATCAGGACCGTAAGCATGATCAGTTTCTTATCATCTTCTTCTGCCTGTTTCAGCCTTCCGCCTCCCAAATGCTGTCCAATCATGATGGCGATCGTTGACCCCATCGCCATGGCGGACGCATGAAAGAGATTCGAGATCGTAGAAGATATATTCGTTGCCGATACCACTTCCAGTCCACGGACAGAATAACACTGATTCAAAAGAGCCATTCCGGCTGCCCAAAGGACTTCGTTGATCAGCAGCGGAGTTCCCTTTTTGGCGATATTTTTAACCAGCTCCTTCGGAATTCTCAAAGAGCGGAACAGCCCTTGCAGAAAGATAAACCGTTTCGTATGACGGTGCGCATAAATGACCAGAATGGCAAGCTCCGCGAAACGTGCGATCACGGTTGCAACTGCCGCTCCTTCTACACCCATCTTTGGTGCACCGAAGTGTCCGAAAATCAAAATATAGTTGCCTACCAAATTGATCAGTGTGGCTGCAATGCTCGCCTTCATCGGGAACATGGCTTCATTACATTCACGCAGGGTAGATGCATAAACCTGCGAAATGGCAAACGGAAGCATCTGCAGCATCATTAAATGCAGATAAGACATGCCCCGCTGGTAGGTCAGCGCCAGATCAAGCCCTTCATTTCCTTCATGAAGAAAAGAAGAAATCAGGACCCCTCCGGCTGTCAGAAAGACAATTGCGAAAAGAACCGATGCTCCAACTGCGACAAAGAACTTTGCCCGCATCGTATAACGGATTCCATCATGATCCTGCTTTCCGTAATACTGTGCGGAAAAAATACCAACGCCGGAAATTCCGCCGAAAATACACAGGTTAAAAATAAAAAGAATCTGGTTCGCGATCGCAACGCCGGACATTTGCTCTGTTCCAACCTGTCCGACCATGATATTATCCAGAAGCCCCACGAATGTCGTGATCACATTCTGGAGAAGGATCGGAAGCATGATCCGAAAAACAGCCTTGTAAAAATCTTTTGTGCCAAAATATCTCTTCAGTCCCATTTATCTGCAAACTCCTGATGTCCTTGCTGCATCCGCCACTGCTTTGGCAACGGTCTCTCCTACGCGCGGATCAAAGGCCTTTGGAATGATGTAATCATCTGTCAGTTCTTCATCCGTGATAAGGCTTGCCAGCGCATAAGCTGCCGCAATCTTCATTTCTTCGTTTATTTCTTTTGCTCTCGCATCAAATGCTCCCCGGAAAATACCTGGGAAAGCCAGCACGTTATTGATCTGGTTCGGATAATCCGACCGACCCGAGCAAACAATACGCGCGCCTGCTTCTTTTGCTTCCTCCGGAAAGATCTCCGGAGTCGGATTTGCACAGGCAAAAACAATAGCATCCTCTCCCATGGAGGAAACCATTTCTTTTGTTAAAAGGCCCGGAGCTGACACGCCGATAAAGACATCCGCTCCTTTGATAACATCCGAAAGCGCACCTTGCTCCTGGTGCGGATTCGTGATATCTGCCATTGCTGCTTTATGTGCAGAAAGCCCTTCTCTCCCGGAAACGATGACCCCTTTCCGGTCGCACATGATGATATTGGAAATACCATAATTAAGCAACAGCTTTGTAATCGCGGTAGCTGCAGCGCCAGCACCGCTGACGACAACTTTCAGGTCTTCTTTTTTCTTTCCAACCAGTTTTAATGCATTCATGATTCCGGCCAAAGTGATCACCGCCGTTCCGTGCTGATCATCGTGAAAGACCGGTATGTCACAGACTGCTTTTAGTTTTTCTTCAATTTCAAAACAACGAGGGGCAGAAATGTCTTCCAGATTGATCCCTCCGAAACTCTTTGAGATCAGCTGCACCGTACGGACGAACTCGTCCACATCTTTTGTATCGATGCAGATTGGGAATGCGTCCACTCCGCCGAACTCTTTGAAAAGCACGCATTTGCCTTCCATGACTGGCATGCCAGCCTCCGGACCGATATCTCCAAGACCCAAAACCGCAGATCCATCTGTAATGACAGCACACAGATTCCAGCGCCTTGTCAATTCATAATCCCGTTCTGGATCTTTTTGAATCTCCAGACACGGCTGTGCCACACCAGGGGTATACGCTAAGGAAAGATCTTTCGCATCTTTCACCGGAACGGTGGAGACGATCTCGATCTTTCCTTTCTTTTCATAATGCAGCTGAAGGCTTTCTTCGTAGATGGTCATCTTTTTTCCTCTTCTATTCGTATAAGTTATTCCCTTCGCAGTCGATCACAACAATTGCCGGAAAATCTTCCACATAAAGTTTGTGGATTGCTTCTGTACCCAGGTCATCGTAAGCGATGACTTCGCATTTTGTGATATGTTTGGAAAGCAGAGCTCCGGCTCCGCCGACTGCGGCAAAATAAACAGCTTTTGTTTTTTTCATCGCTTCAATCACTTCTGCAGAACGTTTTCCTTTTCCAATCATGCCGCGAAGCCCTTTTTCCAGCAATTGCGGCGTATAGGCATCCATCCTGCCGGAAGTCGTTGGTCCGGCTGAACCGATCACCTGGCCTTCTCTGGCCGGAGATGGCCCAAGGTAATAGATTACCGCATCCTGGATTGGAAACGGCAGTGTCCCTCCTGCAGCCAGGGTTTCCGTCATCCGCTTGTGAGCGGCATCACGGGCAGAATAGATCACGCCGGTAATGGAAACGATATCTCCAGCCGACAATGTCTTTGCCACATCTTCTGTTAAAGGTGTTGTAATGGTTTTATTCATAGTTCCACGGTACTGTGCCGGTTCACATGGCAGCAGATATTGACCGCCACCGGAAGTCCGGCAATATGCGTCGCGAAGGTTTCAATGTGTACCGCCAGTACGGTATTGTTTCCGCCTAAACCTGCCGGACCAATCCCCAAAGCGTTGCATTCATTCTTCACTTCTTCTTCCAGTGCAGCAATGTGTGCATCCGGGTGATGTTTTCCCGTTTCACGCAGTAAGGCTTTCTTTGCAAGCAGCGCACATTTTTCAAAGGTGCCTCCGATGCCAACCCCGACCACCATCGGCGGGCAGGCATTTGGTCCTGCATCTTTTACTGCAGAAACGATTTTCTCCCGTACGCCCTCTCTTCCATCTGATGGTTTCAGCATAAAGACTTTGCTCATATTTTCGCTGCCAAAGCCTTTCGGTGCCAGAGTGATCCTGACCCCATCTCCATCTACAATTTCCGTATGGATCACGGCAGGAGTGTTATCGTTTGTGTTCTCCCGGATCAGCGGATCTTTCACAACCGATTTTCTCAGATACCCCTCTTCATAGCCCAGAGCCACACCGCGATTTACTGCCTCCGCAAGACTGCCTCCGGTAAAATGCACATCCTGTCCAATCTCCAGAAATACCACCGCCATGCCGGTATCCTGACAGATCGGAATCTTCTCTTCCTCCGCAATCGACAAGTTTTTTTCAAGCATGGCAAGGATTTCCTGCCCTAATGGACTCTCTTCCGTATGCGCAGCTTCTGCTAACACCTTTTGCATATCAGCAGAAAGTGTATAGTTGGTCTCCATACACATTTTTCGGACCGCATCTGTCACTTTCTCAACGCTGATCTCTCTCATTGCTTTTCACCAAAAAATCCCGAATCGTTTCCACGGCAATATCACCGTGTTTTTCCCAATAATGATCCTCGTCCGGAACTGGCACAAATGTCAGGTGCCGGATCACATCACGATATTTATATGTCTGTTCTGCTTCTACATTTTTATCGTTCTCACCAAAGACCAGCAGAACGTCTCCTTCGTACTCTTTCAGGAAGTTGAAAACATCAAACTGTTTTGCTTCCTCAATAAATGCCCTTCCCATCACGATCTCTTCACCGATCAGAACCTCCGGCAGATTATCCGGATCAAAACGCACGCCAAAATAAAGTCCGCTCACGGCACGCGTCTGTATATTCGCAGCCGGTGACATCATGGCAAAACGCCGCACCTCGTTTGCATGGGCAACTGCCAGACACCCCGCAACAAGCGCTCCCATCGAATAACCCAGCGGAATGATCTCACTGAACAGATCAAGCGATTTTGCATATTGGAAAAAGCATTCTCCATCCGCCAGGTTTTTGCTCATGGTCATGTCTTTCAGTTCTCCGCCGCTGCGCCCATGCCCATTAAAGTCAAACCGCAG
>JAGCAK010000113.1 GCA_017652745.1 Lachnospiraceae bacterium | reverse complement strand
TGCTGATTAGGGTAGTGTTGGTGACCTGTTCAAGATCGTTCCGGAGCTGACCGAACAGATTAAGGCAGCTAAAGCAGCTAAAAAATAATACAAATCTCTATTAATACAGGAAAGCCTCCTTTTATCTTAAAGGGGGCTTTTCTTTTTATTAATTCATGAGTTAAAGTCTCCACATACATTTAATAAAAGCATAGTTTTTTAAAATATGAGAAGTTTTACCCCCTAATTAATTGAATAATAAGTTTTTCATGTTATAATATTTTTGTAAAAATATGCATATCATTCCAGGAGGATAAATACATGGCTAAAAAGAGAATTGCAATCAATGGTTTTGGACGGATCGGCCGTCTGGCTTTCCGTGTTCTTTATCAGGATCCGGACGTGGAAGTCGTTTGCATTAACTGCTCCCATCCAACATCCGAGATCGCTCATTTATTAAAATATGATTCCACTTATAGAAGATTTGTAGATGCTGACAAAGTTAAAGCATTAAAAGATTCCATTAAGATCGGTGATTATAAGATCGCTATCACAGGAGAGCGTGATGCTATCAATCTTCCGTGGAAAGAAATGGCAATTGATCTGGTTATCGATTGTACAGGCGTTTACAAAACGACTGAAAAAGCTATGGCACATATCGAAGCAGGAGCTAAAAAAGTACTGATCTCCTGCCCGGGTGACGAAAAAATGCCTACGATCGTTTATGGTGTAAACGAAAAGACATTAAAGAAATCTGACAAGATCATCAGCGCTGCAAGCTGCACGACCAACTGCCTGGCTCCTATGGCAAATGCATTAAACAAATTTGCTCCAATTGAAAAAGGATTTATGACAACCATCCATGCATATACTGGTGATCAGGAGCCTCTGGATGCATTCCATAAAAAAGGTGACCTCAGAAGAGCACGTGCTTCGGCCTACAACATCGTTCCAAACACCACTGGAGCCGCAAAAGCAATCGGCCTGGTTATTCCGGAACTTAACGGTAAGCTGGACGGCGCTGCACAGCGTGTTCCGACCTGCACTGGATCTTTAACAGAACTGGTTGCAGTCTGTGCTAAGAAAGGTGCTGATGTTACAGAAGCAAATATCAATGCATTCATGAAGAAATCTGCAAATCCATCTTATGCATATACTGAGGATGAGATCGTTTCTACCGATATCATCGGTATGGAGGCTGGTTCCTGCTTTGACGCTACACAGACAAAGGTCATGGATCTTGGAAAAGGCAAATCCCTGGTCAAGGTCGTTGCCTGGTATGATAATGAATACTCCTATACCTGCCAGATGTGCCGTGTTGTGAAATATATTTGCAAGAAATTTCTTTAAATCATAATTCCGGCCGGCCATTTCCTAATGGCCGGCCTTTTATCTTATTTCATATAGAACATTGCATAAGGAGAAAATCATGTTAAATAAAAAAACAATTGATGATATTGACGTAAAAGGAAAAGTTGTTCTGCTGCGATGTGATTTTAATGTTCCGATGAAAGATGGAAAGATCACAGATGACACACGTATTGTTGCAGCATTACCAACGATTGCAAAACTGTCCGGAGACGGCGGAAGGGTCATGATCTGTTCCCATCTTGGTAAACCAAAAGGAACGGTAAATGAAGAATTGACTCTTGCCCCGGTAGCGCAGCGTTTAAGCGAATTATTGGGACAGGAAGTACTTTTCCTGAAAGATGATGAAGTTGTTGGCGCTCATGCTACCTGGTTCAAAAGCAACATGGTAGAAGGGCAGGTCGTTCTTCTGGAAAATACCAGATTCCGTCCGGAAGAAGAAAAGAATGAAGACAGCTTCAGTCAGGAACTAGCATCCTTATGTGATGTATATGTCAATGACGCATTTGGTACTGCTCATAGAGCACATTGCTCCACAGCCGGCGTAGCAAAATATGTGAAAGAATCAGCCATCGGCTATCTGATCGAAAAAGAGATCCAATTTCTGGGAAATGCTCTGGATGATCCGGTCAGACCGCTTGCTGCTATTCTTGGAGGATCTAAAGTCTCATCCAAGATCTCTGTTATTGACCGGCTGCTGGAAAAAGTTGATATTCTGATCATCGGCGGCGGCATGGCATATACCTTTATTAAAGCAAAGGGTGGTAAAATTGGTAAATCTCTGGTAGAAGATGATTATCTGGAATATGCCGTAAACATGGAGAAGAAAGCAGAAGAGAAAGGTGTCAAACTGCTTCTTCCAGTAGACACTGTGATCGCATCGGAGCTTTCCAATGATGTTCCTTATGAAACTGTAGATATCATGAATATCCCGGATGATCAAATGGGAGTGGATATCGGTGAAAAATCTATTAAGTTGTTTGAAGATGCGTTAAAAGATGTAAAGACGGTCATCTGGAACGGACCAATGGGTGTCTTTGAAGTTCCTCATTTTGCTGAAGGGACAAAACAGATCGCAAAGACTCTTGCTGAAATGGATGCTATCACAATTATTGGCGGCGGCGACAGTGCTGCAGCTGTAAATGAATTGGGCTACGGCGATAAAATGACGCTGATCTCTACAGGAGGCGGAGCTTCCCTGGAATTTCTTGAAGGAAAAGAACTTCCAGGAATAACAGCTATTCAGGATAAATAAAATGGATGTTTTACTGTTAAAATTTTTAATTGATAATGATGTGGTGAAATGGGAGGATGATCCACGGGAAAACGTTGAAAAAGTCGTTTCCCAAATAGGAGGTCAGCAGCCCGATTTGGCAAAACAGAATAAAAAGGAGATTCAGAATCGATGAGAAGGAAGATCATTGCCGGCAACTGGAAAATGAACAAGACCCCGCAAGAAGCAAAAGAGCTGATCAAAGAACTGGCTCCTTTAGTAAATGACAGCGAAGACGATGTCGTTTTCTGTGTCCCTTTTGTTGATATCCCAGCTGCTATTGATGCGTTAAAAGGAACCAATATTGCTGTTGGTGCCCAGAATATGCATTGGGAAGAAAAAGGCGCTTTTACCGGCGAGATTTCGGCGGACATGCTCTATGAACTTGGCGTTGAATATGTGATCATCGGTCATTCTGAGCGGAGACAATATTTCGCAGAGACAGATGAAACTGTCAATAAAAAGATCCACACAGCTTTAAATCATGAGTTGATCCCAATTGTCTGCTGCGGAGAAACACTGGAACAGCGGGAAAACGGAGATACTCTTGAACTGGTAAAAGGACAGATTGAAAAAGCATTTAAGGATATTTCTGCAGAAGATGCAGAAGGTATCATTATTGCATATGAACCAATCTGGGCGATTGGAACCGGCAAGGTTGCTACAAAAGAACAGGCGCAGGAAGTCTGTGCTTATATCAGGATGACGATCAATGATCTCTATGGCGCAGAAGTGGCAGGTCAGATCCGTATCCAGTATGGCGGATCGGTTAATGCTGAAAATGCTGCTGAATTATTTACAATGCCGGATATTGACGGCGGATTAGTAGGCGGTGCTTCCTTAAAGAAAGATTTTGCAGGAATCGTAAATTACAAGAAGTAATGATCGGATACATCAAAGGCATTGTTGCCCAAATAAATGATAATCATATTGTTTTAGATAATCATGGCATTGGCTACATCATCCAAATGCCTCTGTCTTCTATGGTATCCCTGACAGAAGGGGATGAGGTTACCATATATACCTACATGGCGTTTGGAAAAGAGGATGTCTCCCTTTGCGGATTCACTTCCGGCAGCGAACTGGAGATGTTCAAAATGCTTCTGAAAGTCAGCGGCATCGGTCCAAAAGGTGCTTTGAATATTTTATCCGGTGTCAGCGTTGATACTCTGAAGATGGCTATTGCATCCGGTGATGATAAACTGATTGCAGCATCAAAAGGTATTAGTGCAAAAACTGCTCAGAAGATCATCGTAGAATTGAAGGGCAAAATGAGCAAAGAACTTCTTGCCGTAGGAACAGATGTCCGTAAGGCTTCTTCTAAAGATGATGACCGTGTGAATGAAGCGATCAATGCTGTTGTGGCAACCGGCTTTGACCGTACCAGCTGTGTCAGAGCACTTGCAAATATTGAGATCAGTGATCAAATGACTGTGGATGAGATCATTGACCTGATCTTTGCGAATATTACGTTTTAACAAAATAATCACAATCAAAAGATACAATCGGAAACTGTTATGGCGAAAGATGCAATCAATACAAATCTGATCATGGAGGAAAAAGAGGTCGAGAATAATCTAAGACCTCAGGATTTTGATTCCTATATCGGTCAGGAGAAGATCAAAAACAACCTGAAGATTTATATACAGGCGGCTAATGAGAGAAATGAGCCGATCGATCATGTTCTTCTTTATGGCCCTCCTGGACTTGGCAAAACAACTTTGGCGGGGATCATTGCTAATTCCATGGGCAGAAGTATGAAGATCGTTTCTGGTCCGGCTATTGAATATCCGGGTGAGATCCTGGCTATTATTAAACAGCTTCCAAAAGGCGGTGTCCTTTTTGTAGATGAAATACATCGTTTAAGCAAACCGGTTGAAGAAGCATTGTATTCGGTTATGGAGGATTTTGCTTTTGATGCCGTTATTGAAAATGGAGAGCAGACCACAGTCCGGAGAATCTCTGTGGACCGCTTTACTTTGATCGGTGCTACGACAAGAGCCGGCTTATTATCGGCACCACTTCGTGACCGCTTTGGCATTATTCATAGAATGGAATATTACGAACCGGAGGAATTAGCAAAAATCGTTATCAATTCAGCTAAAAAACTTGCGATTGATAAAGTTGATCCATCAGGTGCAATAGAGATTGGAAACTGTTCCAGAGGTACACCGCGTATAGCAAACCGTATTTTACGCCGTGTCAGAGATTATGCACAGGTGAAGGCCGACGGAAATATCACAAAAGAAGTTGTAGATGAAACACTTGCTCTTTTAGATATCGATCAAAAGGGACTGGATCTGACAGACAGAAACATTCTTCTGACTATGATCAGTAAATTCAATGGCGGACCAGTAGGTTTAGATACTCTTGCTGCAGCAATTGGAGAAGACCCTGGCACTATCGAAGACGTCTATGAACCATATCTTGTAAAATGCGGATTCATCAACCGGACGCCGCGTGGACGCATGGCTACGGATTATGCCTATTCCCATTTAAACATGACCAAGATCGAACCGTGATTTTATGACTGAGATCTTATTAACAGGCTCAAAATATCTGATCATTATTTTGTTTGCCTATTTTACCTATATATCTTTTCGTGTGCAGAGAGATGCACCTGAGGAAAAAAAGAAGAGCAGTTACATTTTGCAAAGAGTGTTCCTGCTTTTGATACATGCCCTGGCTTATCTTTGTATCTGTATCAATGTCATCCAAAACCCTGATATTGGGCTGACCATTCCACAAGTACTGGGATTATATGCAGGACAGCTGGGTTATTTAGTGATCATGTCTATTCTGATCCCGTCATTTGTGTCCTTAAGCAAAGGCATTAATAATGTCTTGTGCATGTTTCTGGCAATTGGCTTTATTTTTCAGACAAGACTTGATTTTGATACCTCAGTACGACAATTCTTTATTCTTTTATTCGGAACAGCTGCATTTCTGGTATTTGTATTCTTCTGCAAACGTGCAAAATTCTTAAGAAATCTGACATGGATCTACTGCATTGTCGGTATGGCATTATTATTGCTGGTATTAATTTTGTCCCGCGTTACGAAAGGTGCAAAGCTTGCAATTGATTTGGGATTCTTTTCCTTCCAGCCAATGGAATTTGTCAAGATCCTGTTTGTAATGTTTGTGGCATCGGCTTTCCATAAAGCCAATAATTTAAAAACAGTGATCATCACGGCTGCAGCGGCGGCAATCCATGTTCTGATCGTCGTGTTTTGCCGGGATCTGGGATCCGGACTGATCTTAAGTATTATTTATGTTTTAATGCTTTATGTAGCAACAAAAAAAGTCCGATATCTATTTATTGGAGCAGGAGGCTTTGCAGCGGCTGCATTTGCTGCATATCACCTGTTTAGTCATGTCCGGGTACGTGTACAGGTCTGGCTTGATCCATGGACGGATATCGATAATAAAGGCTATCAGATAGCACAATCTCTATTTGCCATAGGTACAGGTGGATGGCTGGGATCAGGTATTTTCCGCGGATCCCCAAATCAAATCCCTGTGGTATCAAATGACATGGTATTTTCTGCAATTGCAGAAGAAATGGGTGCTATTTTTGCAATTCTTTTGATCCTTTTGTGCTTATGTTTTGTTCTTATGATGATGCGTGTAGCCATTCGGGTCAATAACACGTTTTATAAACTGCTGGCGTTCGGACTGGGAACTTCTTATGGAGTACAAGTATTCCTTACGATTGGCGGAGCGATCAAATTTATACCTTTGACAGGTGTTAATCTTCCTTTTATTTCCAGCGGAGGCAGCTCCTTGCTTGCATCGATGATATTTATCGGTATCATTCAGGCTTTATATGTCATTTCTGAGGCAGATGTCGAGCACGAAAGGGAAATGATCGCACAGGGTGCAGATCTCTCTGATTTTGCAGGATTTGAGCATATGAAGAGTCCTAAACTAAAAGAACGGAAGGTAAAATTGGAAGAGACTGTGGACGTCATTACACATATACCTGCAGAGGACAGGATTAAAAAAGTTGATGTGGAGGATAAGATCCGGCAGATCGATCCGGATGATTTTTAAAGGAGGAAACTCTGGGGAGTCTTTTGAACCGTTCAAAGACGCAAGGCTCCCCGACGTTCCGTCGTGGTAAGTAATGAATCCTTTTCGTGAACGGAAAAAAATAAATAAAGTACGTAAAAAGATCAGCCGCGGGCGGATCATTAATCAGGATATCCTGAAGGTATCCGTGTTTTTCTGTGTCCTGGCTGCTGCTTTGATCGTTTATTTATGCTTTTTCCTGACTTTCGAATCCGGATCCATTATTAATAATACTTACAACAAACGTTCTGAGAGTTTTAAGAAAGTCATTGAAAGAGGAAGTATTTACAGCTCCGATGGTACGCCTTTAGCTTACAGTGAAAACAGGGATGGTGTAGAAGTCAGGATTTATCCTTACGGAAATGTCTTTGCCCAGGTCGTTGGTTACGAGACGAATGGCGCTTTGGGTCTGGAAGCATCCTACAATTATTATTTGCTTACGTCTCATACCAATATGTTTGAAAAGATAGCAAATGAGTTTAAGGGCCAGAAGAATCCGGGAGATTCCATCCATACTTCTCTTGACCGCGATCTTCAGACATTTATCAGTGACTTGCTGGATGGTCAGAAAGCATCTGCCATATGTATTGACCCACAGACAGGCCAGATCAAAGCAACTGTCTCCAAACCGGATTTTGATCCGAATGAGATCGAGTATATATGGGATGACATTATTTCAGATGAAGAGAACTCTCCACTCGTCAATCGTGCAACTCAAGGCATCTATACACCGGGTTCCACATTTAAGATCTTCACATTAATGGAGTATATGCGCGAAAATCCGGATTTTGAGAATTATTATTATAATTGCGAGGGTATTTTAGAAGGCGATGGATATACAATGAGCTGTATTGACCAGACAGCCCATGGCGGGGAAACACTGGAAGATGCTTTTGCATGGTCCTGTAATCTGGCATTTGCTGATATTGGGCTGAAACTGGATATCGATCAGTTTGCCGCTTTTAATTCAAACCTTCTGTTCAATCGCGATCTGAACGTGGATATTGCCAGCAACAAAGCTGTATTCTCCCTGCAGAAGACTGATTCTGATTTTATGAAAATGCAGACTGCATTCGGTCAGGGAAAAACATTGACAAATCCATTACATTTATCACTTGTCATGTGTGCATTTGCTAATGATGGCGTTCTGATGCGCCCTCATTATGTAACTAAGATCACCAGCCCTTCCGGAGCAGTCGTAAAAACGTTCAAAGATAAAGAAGAAGAGCGTCTGTGCAGCAGTTCTGAAGCTGCTACTATGAACCGTTATCTGCACTCCGTTGTGACGCAGGGAACTGCTTTCTGTATGGCTTATGAAGATTATACTGCCTATGGAAAGACTGGTACTGCAGAGACAAAAAGCGATAAGGAACAAAACATTGATCTGTCCTTCTTTGTAGGATATGCAGAAAAAGATGGACAAAAACTGGTCGTTTGTGTCAATATTGAAGACACGACAAGAACATGGATGAGCGCAGTAGATTTTGCTCATGAAATCTTTAATTATTACTTTTATTAGACAGAGGTAGCACCATATGATTTACAGTATGACAGGTTTCGGGAGAGCTGAACTTTCCGAATCTGAAAAGAAATTCACAGTCGAGATCAAATCCGTTAATCACAAATATTTTGATCTGAACATCCGGATGCCGCGTAAATTTAATCTATTTGAAAGCAATATCCGTAATCTCTTAAAAGAATATGCTTCTCGCGGAAAGATTGATCTTTATATCTCTTATGAGGATCTTTCAGAGAGCGGAACAAGTCTGAAATACAATAAAGCATTAGCCCAGGAATACTATCATTTTTATAAACAGATCCAGGAAGACTTTAATATTGATGATGATATCCGGACGTCAACGATTGCCAGATCCACAGATGTTCTGATACTGGAAGAACAGGAAATCAATGAAGAAGAAATGTGGTCTCTTCTGGAACGTCCTCTGAAGGATGCTTTTTCTGCTTTTCGTTCTGCAAGAGAAAAAGAAGGAGAAGCATTAAAACAAAACATCCTCGGGAAACTGGAGGAAATGCAGGGCCATGCTGCTTTTATCGAGGAACGTCTTCCGCAGATCATTTCGGAATATCGCGATAAACTTACGGAACGTGTAAAAGAACTCCTGGAGAACAGTCAGATCGACGAAGGCCGGATTGCTGCAGAAGTTACCATGTATGCAGATAAGATCGCCATTGATGAAGAACTGGTCCGTCTTACCACGCACATCCGCCATATGAAAGACATTCTCGAAAAAGGCGGAGAGAGCGGCAGGAACCTGGA
>JAGCAK010000112.1 GCA_017652745.1 Lachnospiraceae bacterium | reverse complement strand
TGAACCAATCCACGGATCGGCACCGGATATTGCAGGAACAGGCCTGGCAAACCCGATCGCTCCGATTCTTTCCGCTGCGATGATGCTGCGGTTCTCCTTTGGCCTTGCCGAAGAAGCTGATGTTATCGAAGCGGCTGTAGATAAAACATTGCTGGACGGCATCCGGACGGCAGATATTGCCCGGGGCGAAGCACATGTTACGACCACGGAAATGACAAAAGAAATTATTGATAGGATCTGAGGTGAAGAAAATGTTGGATATTAAATTTGATTTAACAAAGGAACCGAAAGAAAAACCACAGGGAGAGCTTGGCTTTGGCAAGATCTTCACAGATCACATGTTCATTATGAATTATACGGAAGGCAAAGGATGGCATGATCCTCGTGTGGAGCCATACCATGCACTTTCTCTGGATCCTTCCTGTATGGTCTTCCACTATGGACAGGAAATGTTTGAAGGCCTGAAGGCATACCGCGGTGATGACGGAAAAGCATTTCTGTTCCGTCCGGACATGAATGCGAAACGTGCGATCAGATCGAACGAGAGACTCTGCATCCCTACGATCCCGGAAGAGGACTTTGTGCAGGCGGTCAAAGCAGTCGTCAATGTGGACCGTGACTGGATCCCGACCGATCCTGGGACATCTCTTTATATCCGTCCGTTTATCATCTCAACCGATCCGTTCCTGGGCGTAGCACCGTCCAAGACATATCTGTTTATCATCATCTTGTCTCCAAGCGGAGCATACTATTCCAGCGGTCTGGCACCGGTCGGCATCTGGATCGAGGATGATTACGTCCGTGCAGTCCGTGGTGGTCTTGGCTATGCAAAGACAGGCGGCAACTATGCAGCCAGCCTTGCAGCTCAGGTCAAAGCGCACGACGATGGTTACGAACAAGTGCTCTGGCTGGATGGCGTAGAGCGTAAGTATATTGAGGAAGTCGGGTCCATGAATATCTTCTTCAAGATCGACGGCAAGATCGTGACTCCGATGTTAAGCGGAAGCATCCTGCCGGGTATCACAAGAGACTCCGTGATCACTCTCTGTAAGGATTGGGGATTCGAAGTCGAGGAACGCCTGATTTCTGTGGATGAACTTCTGGAAGCACAGAAGAGCGGCAAGCTGGAAGAAGTATTCGGCACCGGTACAGCAGCCGTTATCTCACCGGTTGGAAAGCTTCGTTTTGGCGATGAAGTCATGGTGATCGGCGATGGAACGATCGGCGAAGTCAGCCAGAAACTGTATGATACCGTAACGGGCATTCAGACAGGAGTAATCCCGGATGAGCGTGGCTGGAGAGTAGAAGTAAACTAATCAGAAAATGACAGAAAACAGATCCGCCGTATTGTCGTGCGGATCTGTTTGTCTGAAGGGAAAAGATATGTACAAAGAAACAGCGAAACTGATATTGTACAGTGACCTGGCAGCAGATGAGATTTTAGGAGAGCTTGGCAGGATCTGGCGTGACTGGGAACAGAAGACAGCGTTTCCGGAAGATCTGGTGCAGCGCTGTTATCTGCAGGTCAAAAAACTGCTGGATGTTTCCACCGATTACGGATTCGATCAGAATCTCTGGCAGTGTTATCTGACTTTTCTCGTGATCACGAATGAGAATTCCTTCTCTCTGACGTGCGAAGGCGTTGGAGCGACGGAAGGCGGCAGTGTCAATACAATTGCGAAAAACGATTTTAAAGTGCTGAAACGGCTTTTCGATTTCGACTTCCATCCATTGGAAGAGGATCTGGGAATCGACTGCTTTTCCATGATCAGTAATTACACCGCCATTTCCAAACGGGAGAAGATCTACAATAAGAATGTCAGCGATACGGTGTTGGCTTTACGGGAAAAGATCGACGCAGCAGTTGATGAAAACGAGATTTTTGCCACCATCACGGAGCATTATAAAACGCAGGGTACCGGCATGTTTGGCATGAACCGCGCATTCCGTATTGCAGGTACCGGAGATGACCTGGAATTTTGTCCGATCAATAATGCTGATACGATCACGCTTTCAGACCTGATCGGATATGAACTGCAGAAACAGGAACTAATCCGCAACACCCTTGCTTTCTGTGAAGGGCGAAAGGCAAACGACGTTCTTCTTTATGGGGATGCCGGGACAGGAAAATCCTCCAGCGTGAAGGCTGTTCTGAATGAGTACTGCAGTAAGGGCCTTCGCATGATCGAGATCTATAAATACCAGTTCCGTGATCTGTCAAACGTCATTGCACGGATCAAAAAGCGTAATTACAAGTTCATCATTTTTATTGACGATCTGTCCTTTGAAGAGGATGAAGTAGAGTATAAATTCCTGAAAGCAGTCATTGAGGGTGGTGTGGAGAGCCGTCCGGATAACGTGCTGATCTATGCAACGTCCAATCGTCGGCATTTGATCAAAGAAATGTGGAAAGATAAAGATGATATGGAATACGATGGGGAGATCCATCGCTCAGATACCATTGAAGAGAAGTTATCGCTTTCATCCCGTTTTGGCGTTGCCATCAATTATTCCGTCCCGCGTTATCAGGAATACCTGGATATGGTCAGGATCATGGCTGAACGGGAAGGGCTGCTTGCGGCGGATGCATCGCCAGAGAAGCTGCTGGCAGAAGCAAGAAAATGGGAGATCCGCCATGGAGGCGTCTCCGGCCGGACCGCAAGACAGTTTATCAATTATATGCTAGGGCAGAAAGAATAAAAAAGAAAAGGGCTTAAAAAAGCCCTTTTTCTTTTTTCTGAAAACATCTTTCTATTATTTCTGTTCTGATGGAGGAGGCATAAACTCCGCCAGTTTCGTAAAGACTTCCTTTTCATTTTCGTAAGTTGCAGGGTTCACCTGGTGCATCAGGAAGGTTTTTGCCAGCGGCACCCAGGCAGCACATGAGTGAGCCTCTTCTAATGCCCATGGCTTAAAGAAATCTCTTCCGAGTGAGAATGCATGGTCGCCGAATTCACACATATACAGTTCGTATGGAACACCGGCTTTGTGCAGAGCGAGTGCCATATCCAGCGTTTCGATGGCCGGAACCAGGGTATCATCTCTGGCGCATGCCAGGAAAAACGGCGGCGTATTTTCGCTGACCAGATTTACCGGGCTGTACTGCCTTAATAATTCTCTGTCAGGATTTCTGCTTCCGAAGACATAAGTAAAGTAGTCTTGTTCCGGGGTTCTGGTTTCCCACCAGTTCTCATAATCCAGAACGCCGTAGATGCTCATGACGCAGAGCGGCTTGAATACGGACGGATCCACATGGAAATAACCGGATAGAAGGTCCGTATGCCAGGTCGTTCCAAGCATGGCGCATAAGTGACCGCCTGCAGAGAAGCCGATGATAGAGATCTTATCTACATCGACAAACCATTCTTCTGCATGCTCCCGGATAAACAGGATCGCTTTACCGAAATCCAGAAGCTGTGCCGGGAATAGAGTTTTACCTTCCGGCGCATTGAGTTTGACACTGTATTCCAGAAGGAAGGTCTGGAATCCATCGACGGCAAAGGTATAGGCGATGGTATCACCCTCTCCGCCATTGCGGGCGCAGTCAAAGTAGGCACCTCCCGGGACCACGATCACTGCCGGGCGTTTTTCCTGCAGCTGCGGGATTGGCGGAACGGCATGCAGAAATGTTGTCAGTCTGACATCCTCCCTGTCTTCCCAAAGTTGATAGGTTTCAGAAATCATGGATCATTCCTCCTTTGACTGGACGGCCGGATTCGGCATCGATGCGGCCAGTTTCCCAAATACTTCTTTTTCATTTTCTGCGGTCTCCGGACTGATCTGATGCATCAGGAATGTCTTTGCCAATGAGACCCATGCTGCACAGGCATGTGTGCTCTCCAGTTTCCATGGTTCATATGGATCTCGTCCAAGACAGAATCCGTGATCCCCGTTTTCGAAGATATGCAGTTCATAAGGTCTTTTTGCCTTGTGCAGAGCCTGTGCCATATCGATCGATTCAATGGCCGGGACCAGAAAGTCATCTCTTGCAGCAGCAATAAAGAACGGCGGCGTATTTTCATTGACCAGATAAACCGGACTATGCTGCTTTAATAATTCCACATCCGGGCGCTTGCTTCCTAATACATGGGTAAAGAAATCCTCTTCCGGTTTCGCGACTTCCACGGCGCGGACATAATCCAGCACACCATAAATACTCAAAACACAAAGAGGTTTGAACAGGGAAGCGTCCACGTGGAAATAGCCGGATAAAAGGTCTGTATGCCAGGTCGTTCCCAGCATTCCACAAAGATGACCGCCGGCGGAGAAGCCGATGACGGAGATCTTATCCACATCTACGCACCATTCTTCTGCGTGCTCCCGGATCAGCAAAATCGCTTTTCCGAGATCCAGAAGCTGTGCCGGAAACAGCGTCTTTTCCTGAGGGGCACGAGCCGCGACACTATATTCCAAAACAAATGACTGATAGCCGTCAGCACAAAAACTATAAGCAATCGGATCGCCGTCTCCGTTATTGTGTCCGCATTCAAAATAAGCGCCACCCGGACAGATGATGATCGCCGGACGCGGCTTCTTCAACTGCGTCGCCATACCGGCGGAATGCAGAAATGTGTACAGTTTTACGTCCTCACGGTCTTCCCAGAGTTGATAGGATTCTGTAATCATAAAAATCCCCCCTTCAAATAGATTTTCAGCTAATATTCTTTGTTACAGCCATTATACGTTTTTCTGTCAGGGAAGGCAAAGAAGACTTGAAAGAAGCATCCTGCATCTTGCAATTAGCAGGGTAAAAAAGTATTATCATAATAGGTATTTATGGGGAAATGACAGGCAGCGGGGGCTGTTGTCATCTTCATACGAATTTCCCAAAAAGAAAGAAAAGTGAATATAGAAAGGAGGCACAAATGCCATTACCGAAATTTGATCCTTTGCTGCAGTTCCGTGCGCCGTATAACTATGAACTGGCAGGCAAACATTTTCAATTCGTCATGGATGACGGAAACGAATATTACGTGAACTTCCTGGATGAAGAAAACCTTCAATGGGTAGAAAATAAAGATCCATATGCCAGAAAACGTTATGAATGTCTGAAATGCGAAAAAGATCTGTACTTTGTTCATATCATTATTTCTGAGGAAAAAGGACAAGAAGTGCATTACAGCCTGATCCTGGATCTGGCACAGGATCTGGTCACATTGGTGATCACAGAAGAAGGAAAGCTGGAAGAAGCGGAGAGACTGATCAAAGTCACACCGGTCTTCGGCGCTATCTCACATTCAGGGAAAGCACTTCCGGAAAAACGCCACGCTTTTACGGACCGGATGGCTGGCAGAAGGATCATCTGGCAGTACAGCTCCGGATTCAATAAAATGCACATCTATTACAAACCAACACTTTATCGTCTGCCTAAAGTCGACACGGAGAGTTTCCGCCGTCGTATGGAAGCAGAAGAAGATCCGGCAGAAAAAGAAAGACTGAAAGGTTTTGTGGATCGTTTCGACCGCACGGCTGCAACCTATCCATTTGCAGAGGAGCCATGTTTCCATGTCACGATCAATGATCATTTCAATCTGTTCTGTTTCTGTGAAGAAAATGAAACGCTGGCTGATCCGGAAAAGGCTGTCGGCGGTGGCGGCATCATCCTCTTGCAGGATCTGGACCGCATGATCCAGAACGGTCTGGGGTATGGCTATGGTTCCTACACTATGTGCACCGCATATGGCAAGGAAGTGTTCGAGCCGGATGAAGTGGAATCTCTGGATGTGCCATACGATGAAACAAAACTGAAAACAATACCATGTATCTATGATATTCATTTTTAAGGATAGGGGGCAGTTATGAAAAAAACAAAAGTGACTCTGCATCCATCTTACGTAGTCGGTGATATTTCGCCGCGCCTGTTCGGTGCATTCCTGGAGCCGATTGGTTCTATGGTGAATGGCACCATGTATAATCCGAAACATCCTACGGCAGATGAGCAGGGATTCCGGAGTGATGTGATCGAAGGTCTGAAAAAGGCTGGTGTTCCGGCGGTTCGCCTGCCTGGCGGCAACTTTGTCTCTGGCTGGAGATGGAAAGATTCCATCGGTCCAAAAGAGGCAAGAAAGCAGAACCTGGACCTTGCATGGGGGCAGTTCATTCCGAACGATGTTGGGCACGATGAATATCTGCAGTGGGCAGAGAAAATCGGCGCAGAGGCTATGTACACCATCAACCTTGGTACCGGCGATCTGAACGATGCGATCGACATTGTGGAATACACGAACTTCCCGGGCGAGACCTACTGGTCCAATCTCCGTATCAAAAACGGACATAAAGATCCTTATGGGGTCAAAGTCTGGTACCTGGGAAATGAAATGGATGGCCCGTGGCAGATTGCATCTTATGAAAAGGACCCGAGAGGGTATGGCATTCTGGCGCATGAAGTATCCAAGGTCATGAAGTTTACCGACCCGTCTATCGAGACGGTGGCATGCGTTTCTTCTTGTCCGTTCCTTTCCCATTATCCGGATTGGGACAGAAAAGTGCTGGAGGAGTGCTACGAGAGCGTGGATTATATTTCCCTGCATCATTATCATTCTGCACCGGTCGGTGACATCGGTGCGCTGATGGCAGGCGTGAATGCTTATGAGGACTACATCCGGACCGAGATCGCACTCAGCGATTATATGAAAACAAAGTATCGCTCAAAACATACGATGATGATCTCCCTGGATGAATATGCAAGTTCCTGGAGGGAGCCAAAGAGAGCTTCCTGGGGTCTGAACGGCAGACTGCCGGCAAGTACGTTCTATCAATTTGATCCCGCTAAGAAGTTTATCCATCATGATCCGGATAACATGGCAGCAGGCGGACCGCCTATGCTGACGGGTGAAGTTGTATCAGCGGTTGCAAATGCTTCGATCGGCCTTCTGATGCTGCGTCATGCAGACCGTGTTAAGATCGGATGCGCAACCGGAGGCTTAAGCATGTACTGCGCAAGCAATCATGACAATGTATGGAAGGGCGCGTCCTACTATACGATGACACAGCTGCATGAACTGGCAAAAGGAAAATCCATCATGCCGGTCACGGAGACGGATACCTACCATGTAGATTCTTATGCGATTGATGATCAGAATCAGTATGCTGATATCGATAACGTTCCGTATGTGACGGCAGCAGCCGCATATGATGAAGAAAAAGGCGAACTGAATGTGTTCGTTATCAACGCGGACTGGAAAGAAGAGCATGAATTCACGATGGATATCCGCGGATTCGGTGACTATAAACTGATCGAGAACCTGGTGATGGCAGACGACGGAACCATGGAACGGAACTCTCATGGCAACCAGACGCTGCACTGCCCGCGCCCGGTCAATGATGCAAAGTTAGAAAACGGTATCGTCAGTACCGTTCTGAAAAAATTATCATGGAATGTATTCCGATTTGAGAAGAACTGAGAATTATTAGTAAAGAGAGACTTTCCGGGGAGTGCAAAAGACTCCCCGTATAGAAAAAAGGAGGAGATATTATGGGATATTTTGAAAAGTACATTCTGCGTCCGATCGAGAGACCGATCACAGATGAAGATGCAAAGGTGGAGCTGATCTGCTCTAAAGATCATCCGGTCATGAACTTTTTCTATGAGAGCTGTTTCTATCGTCATGACTATGTGGTCACGGAAGAGACGTATGCGCTTCCATATGAGGAACTGTTCTGTTTTGCCAACACCACACCGGGAGAGAATAAAGAACTGGGCGCGACCGTCTCGATCACGGTCAACGGACAGACCTTTACCTCTGATAAAACCTTTATGATCGCGATCCCTGCTTTTGTTCCACACGGTCAGATCAGGATCACGGATATGAAGACCCCGATCTTTTCCTATGTTGCCGGTGCCGGCAGGGAGCATGTGAGCATGCCGGAGGAAAACTGGATCACAGAGGATGTCAAACCGATCGAAGATATGGTGGCATATTTCAATGGTGATCTGTATGATCCGCATGAATCCGCAAAAGGTCATATGACCGTGCTCATGCAGGCCTACTATAAATATATTCCAGATACGGAATTCTTCAGTGTCCTGCGCCGCTTTGAGAACAATGGAGGGTGGTTCTTTGCAGGCGGTCATCTGCATGACAATCCGGAACTTCTTGCATACTATGGCATGGATCCGTGGCATCCGTATGAGATGAAACAGAAGATCACGCAGTATATCGGCGGCGAGAAGTACACTCTGAGTTATCCATGTGTCTGCTATTTCCCGCCATATGTTCATCACTGTCCGCTGCAGGTTGAGGAGACGGAGGGTCCTTGCTACTGGCACTCTCTTGCTCCAACGATGAATACGTACAGCAAGAGCTCAGTTCAGGGGTTGTCCGGAGAAAATGGCGACGCAGAAGTGAAGATGCCTTGGTAGGCTGCGCCTGCTGCGAAGCAGCGTTTTATTGCATGGTTGACTTGTAAGGAGGGATAATGAGTACTTTATTTGAAAAATATCTTTTGCATCCGATCGAAAAACCGATCACGGATGCGGATGCGAAGGTGGAGCTGATCTGTTCCAAGGATCATCCGGTTATGGAGTTCTTTTATGAGAGCTGCTTTTACCGCCATGATTATGTGGTCTGCGATCATATCTACGCCCTGCCTTATACAGAACTCTTCCTGTTTTGCAGTACAAACGGAAAGGATGACGAGCTGGATGCAACCGTATCGATCGAGATCAACGGCAAAAAGCTCACCGTGAATAAGCCGTGCTGCATCCAGGTTCCTGCTTTTGTGCCGCACGGGAACATGGAGATCACAAACGTGAAAACACCGGTCTTTTCCTTCGTGACCGGATACGGCGCAGAGCATGTGGAGATCCCGGAGGAAAACTGGGAGACGGAAAACGTGCAGCCGTTAGACGAGATGGTCTTGTACTGCGACTATGCGCCGGAGATCGATCCGGTCAAGGTCGGGGACCAGCATTATGTACTGAAGTACCTTTCCGGAAAGACATTGAAGGGCGACTTCCCGAACGGGATCTTCCGCCGCTTTCATCCGACGGACGGGTGGCTTTATGTACCGCAGGCACATGTACATGCCTCCCCGGAGATCATTGCCTATTACGGTACGGACGGCTGGAATCCATATGAACTAAACGGCAGCTATACCGTGTATGCCGGGGGAGAGGAATATACCTTTACCAAACCGACGCTGTGTTATTACGCGTCTTATCTGCCGCACTGCCCGATCGATGTACACAAACTGGAGAAAGAGAATTTCTGGCACACGTTAGGACGCTCCGTCGGCGCGTTCAATGCGGCAAAGACGAAGGAAATGCCGAACATCAATATCAAAGACGGCCCGATAGAACTAAAGAAGCCTTGGTAGGCA
The DNA here is from genome assembly GCA_017652745.1 of Lachnospiraceae bacterium. GTDB lineage: Bacteria > Bacillota > Clostridia > Lachnospirales > Lachnospiraceae > RGIG5612. The sequence continues at coordinate 9,007 of JAGCAK010000112.1, read as the reverse complement.
TTACCAATTTCAAGGAGGCATATAATGTCTATTTATTCAGTTAACTTTTTATCCAGAGAATTAGGCCTTCATACAAAGGTGAATGTCATTCTCCCAACCGGACGGCCGATGAAAGCAGAGAAAAAACCAAAGTGCAAGTATCAGGTCCTCTGGCTTTTGCACGGCGGAAGCGATGATGAGAACGATTTTGTTCTGAACACCAACATCGCCCGCTATGCAGACGAAAACTGCATCGCAGTCGTAATACCGGAAGATCATGATGCATTCTATACGGACGGCTTTATCGCCAACCATGGCCGTTACTTTACTTATACGACAGAAGAGCTTGTTCGGATGTGCCGCAGCATCTTTCCGCTTTCAGAAAAGAGAGAGGATAACTTTGTTGCCGGCAACTCTATGGGAAGCGGCGGTGCCATGAAATGTGCGATGCTGCATCCGGAACTTTACGGAGCAGCGCTGATGCTGAGCGGATCCGGCATGCGGATGCATCGAGAGGAAGACAAATGGGTCGCGCCGTTCCTGAAAAAGATCATGAACGGCGAAGACGTCTCCGATTATCCGAAGATCGAGAATCCGAAAGAAGATGTGCAGATGGCCATTCCAATTTATGAGATCCTGAAGAAAGGGACGGAAAATCTGCCAAAGATGTTCTTTACCTGCGGAGATGAAGACGAGTGGGTCCTTCCGGATGTCAGACTGGCTCTGGAGTATTACAAATTCATGGGACTGGATTATTTCTATGAGGAAGTTCCGGGCTATAAGCATGAATGGGATTTCTGGGATATGCAGTTAAGGAAGGCACTGAAAGAATGGCTGCCGCTTCGGCATGCCCCGATTTACGAAGGAGAGGAGGAAGCGTAAGATGGCAGTTATTGATTGTAATATTTTTGCAGCAAGCCTTCGTCTGAAGACTGACGTCAAAGTGATCCTTCCGTTCTATCCGACGGATGATGTGGCAAACGGAAAACGGGAAGACATTTTCCCGACCGGAAAGAAATATCAGGTGCTGTGGCTCCTTCACGGAGGCAATGGCAATGACTGTGATTATGTCAACTATACCAATATTGTCCGTTATGCTAATGAACATATGCTGGCAGTGGTCATGCCGTGCGGATACAACATGAATACGGACGATCAGGATCCGGGCATGAAGATGTGTACCTACGTAGCCGAAGAACTTCCAAATTTCCTGCGGAATGTATTTCCGCTGTCAGAGAAGCGGGAAGACAATTTCATCGGAGGTCTTTCGATGGGATCGAACGGTGCACAGAAAGTGGCTGTCCGCTATCCGGAAAACTATTGTGCCGTTCTGGCTATGTCTGCCGGCTCGTTCTTCCCAATTCCTAAGAAACCAGATGGGAAACCGATGAGGACTTTTAACACTGGTATGCCGATGCCGCCGCATAAACCAAATGAGATGGAGGAAAACTGTGAGATCCTGCTGAAAGATATAGAAGAAGGAAAACAGCTTCCAAAGTTCTTTATGATCTGGGGTGAGAAAGACATTGCCCGCCTGGGACAGACAAACTCTGTGAAATTCCTGGAGGAGCATGGTGTGGATGTCTGGTCAGAGGAAGTGCCTGGGCTTGGACATGAATGGGATCTTTGGGACAGAACGCTTAAAAAAGCATTCGAAGAACTGCTTCCATTAAAGCACGATCTGGTGGATTAAAAAAAGAACACCTCGAAAGGCGGCTAACGCCGCCGGCCGAAAATAGCAATGAATCTAAGGAGCTGAGTCAGTGATACAGCCAGAGCTGCAACATAAGTCAAAGCAGCGGCTGTCAGCACTTTCCTGGCTCCTTCTGTTTCGTCCGGATACAGGATCTGGTTTGCCTGAATGGCTTTGAGAGCCCTTCGGCTGGCGTCAAATTCCACAGGTAAAGTGACCAGCTGGAACAGCGTGACCAGAGCAAAGAATCCGATGCCGATATAAGCCAGATAAATAAAGAATTTTGCGTAATGACCAAAGATCAATCCGATGATGATCAGAGGAATGGAAAGTTTTGAGCCAATGTTGGTGACAGGGATGATGGCCATTCGAACCCTGGCAGGGAAATAGCCGGCAGCATGCTGGATAGCATGTCCTGCTTCATGACAGGCAATCCCTACGGAAGCGGCAGTAGCTCTGCTGTAAACATCAGCGGACAGGTGCAGCACATTGCCCCGTGGATCGTAGTTATCGGTCAGATCGCCGGCGATCATTTCAATTGGCACCATATTTAAACCATGTGAATCCAGGACCATACGGGCAGCCTGTTCACCGGTGATGCCTTTTTTTGTCATCACGGCTCCATATTTCGTATAACGGCTGCTGACCAGTGCCTGCATGGCGATCGCAAAGATCATAGCAGGGATCACCAGTGCCAAATACATCCAGTCAAAGTACATTTCTGAATCCTCCTTTAAGGAAAGTGTAGAATTCTTTTTGCGAAAAGTCAATCCGGCGTGGCGTTGTCAAGGAAAAACCCTTGTGATAAAATCTTTTTTAAATTAACAAATAGGAAGCACTGGCAAAAAACGCTTCCGAGAGGACAGAATGATACAGCTGAATGACATAGGAAAAATGGCAGATGAGCTTGCAAAGGTAAAGCTTCTGGCATTGGACTTGGATGGAACGATCCTGACGGATGAAAAACATGTAACAGAACGTATGGCAGCAGCGCTTCTTGCAGCTGTGGATGCAGGGCTGATCACGGTTTATGTGACGGGACGCCCTTTGACGGGCATTCCGGATGAATTGATGGCAATTCCGCAGATCCGTTATGCCATCACCTCAAACGGAGCGGTCACAACAGATCTGCAGACGAAAGAGAGGTTGCGCGGTGCCTATCTGAATGATCAGGATGCCAAAGAGATTGCCAGGATCCCGATGGAACGCAACCTGATCCACAGTGTATTTGTGGCTGGTATTGGCTATTGTGAACAGGAGTATTTCAAAGACCAATGGGCCCTGTACATGGGAACCAAACATGAAAGGTATATACGGAACAGCCGCAAAGGAACAGACAGCATAGATGACTTGATCGACCAGTCCGATGTAGGTGTAGAGAATATCTGGTTCATGTCACATAGTCAGGAGGAGAGGGATGAGCTGAACCGGCTGATTCACAGCCGCTGGAAAGTACAGACCGTACTGACTGCCACTACAGATGTAGAGGTTGGATCTTTACAGGCGGATAAAGGCCTGGCGCTGGAGGATCTGTCTGCCAGATTAGGAATTTTGAAAGAGGAGATACTGGCAATCGGGGATAATGAAAATGATCTGGGCATGCTTAGGTCATCCGGAATCACTGTGGCAATGGGAAACTCTACCGACAGCGTGAAAGAAACAGCCATGATCCTGACTGATACAAATGAAGAAGACGGCGCTGCCAAAGTGATCGAGGAGATCCTGCAAAGCAGGAAAGGGTTATAAAAATGAAAGAGTATAGTGAGATTGCAAAAGAACTGGAACAAATAGCTGCAGAAAACGGCTATAACGTAGAAGCCAATTATGAGGGCGTCCGCGGGGGCATCGCATCGGCACTCAATCTTTATTTGAATGCTATGTTCCCGGCATACTGTGAACATCCAGTACGGGAAAGCTATTACGGGGATGTCCGTGCCACATATCTTAGAAGGGCAAATGACGCACTGTTCCTTGCCCTTAGGAAGATGGTTCCGGAAGAGGAGGCTAAAACTGCGGTTTCTACACTCTGTGGCTGCATGCCGGAGATATATAAACTCCTGCTTTCAGATGTCAATGCAGGATACGAAGGTGATCCTGCGGCAACTTCAGTGGACGAGGTCATTATTGCTTACCCTGCATTTTTAGCGATCGGGGCTTACCGGATCGGACATGAGCTGTATAAACAGGGATATAAACTTGTGGCAAGACTGATGGGCGAGTATGCGCACAGCAGGACCGGGATCGATATCCATCCGGGCGCCGAGATCGGAAAGCATTTCTTTATTGACCATGGCACAGGAGTGGTCATCGGCGAGACGACGGTGATCGGCGATAACGTAAAGCTTTATCAGCACGTGACTTTAGGCGCAAAAAGTTTTGCAGCAGAGGAAGGTGGAACACTAGTCAAAGGCATCAAGCGGCACCCGAATATCGGAAATAATGTCGTGATCTATGCAGGCGCAACGATCTTAGGCGGCGATGTCTTTATCGGCGATGACTGTGTGATCGGCGGTAACGTCTGGCTGACACATTCCGTCCCTGCCGGACAAACGGTTTATTATAAAGAGGTCTGAAAATGATTTATTATGTGGACTGCCATGCCGCTCCGGGAGGAGACGGCAGCAGAGAGCATCCTTTTGATAGAATCCAGCTGGCAGCAGAGAAGGCGGCAGCTGGGGACGAGGTAAAAGTTTTACCAGGTATATATCGCGAAGATGTCAGCCCGGTTCATGCAGGCACAGCAGACCAACCAATCTGTTATTCGTCTGTGGAGTCGCGTGGGGCCGTAATTACAGGCGCGGAGATCGTGGATAATTGGGAACCATTCGAAGGCGATGTGTGGAAAACATCTGTTTCCAATACTCTTTTCGGAGAGAGAAATCCATATACAACCCGCGTGTTCGGAGACTGGCTGGAGCAGTGCGTTACAGCACATACCGGAGATGTCTTTTTGAATGGCAAGTCTTTATACGAAAGAGATACGTTAGAAGAAGTGCTGCATCCGGAGTATGATGATGCTTCCTGGGACCGCGAATTCACAAAACACACGTGGTACACCTGCCAGGATGAAGAGAATAATAAAACGATCTTTTACGCAAACTTCCAGGGTAATGACCCGAATAAGGAATGTGTCGAGATCACAGTGCGGCCGCACTGTTTTTATCCGGAAAAGGAGCATGTAAACTATATCACGCTCCGGGGATTTGTCGTAAAGCAGGCGGCAACACAGTGGGCGCCGCCGACTGCACTCCAGGAAGGTATGGTCGGGCCTCATTGGTCAAAGGGATGGGTCATCGAAGACTGCGAGATCACAGAATCCAAGTGTTCTGGTATTTCCCTTGGGAAATATTATCAGGAAGGGAATGATAACAAATGGATGCTGGAGAAATTTAAGGATGGCACGCAGACGCAGCGTGACTGTTCACTGATCGCACAGCTGGATGGCTGGAGCAAAGAAACCATCGGTTCGCACGTCGTCCGAAACTGCGATATTCATGACTGCGGGCAGGCAGGTATTGTAGGAAATCTGGGATGCGTCTTTTCTGTCATTGAGAATAATCATATTCATCATATCAATAACAAGAGGAACCTGCTTGGCGCGGAGCTGGGCGGGATCAAATTTCATGCAGCAATTGATGTGATCATCCGGAACAATCAGTTCCATGACTGTGTCCGGGGAGTCTGGCTGGACTGGCAGTGTCAGGGAACACGGGTATCCTCCAATTACTTTTATAACAACTGTATGCCAAAAGACTATCTCTTAAAGAAAGAGAATAAAAGTGGCATGGGTATGGGGGAAGATCTGTTTATAGAGATCGCCCATGGACCGACACTTGTGGATAACAATGTGTTTTTATCGGAGCGGTCTGTACGGCTGGCGTCGCAGGGAGTTGCTTTTGTGCATAATCTTTTTTACGGGGCTATCACAGCTGTCGGACGCGGCGCTAAGAATGGTTCTGATACCATAGATTCTACCCGCTATACACCGATCCATCGTCCGCACAGTACGGATATTACCGGTTTTATGTCGGTCCTGCATGGAGATGTACGTTTTTATAATAACGTTTTTGTGCAGCCAAATGTGCGTCAGGGACTGACGGATATCTGCGGTCTGGAATGGGATCAATGGGATGATGAAAATCTGACTGCAGGAACCTGCTGCTACAACGGATATCCAACTGAAGAGGAATGGAAGAGCAGATATGACGATTATTGCGGGCAGGGCTCCACAGTATCTCGCGATATCTATTATAAGCCGATGCCAATCTGGACCGGAGGCAATGCGTTTTTCAACGGAGCACAGCCTTGCGATACGGAAAGTGATTACATTCAGGATGCAGAACATGAGATCATTCTGAAATTAGAAGAGAATGAAGATGGCAGACCTTTGCTGCAAACAAACCTGATGGCATATTTGTCTGCAGGAGAACTGATTTCAACAGATACGCTTGGAATGGCATTTGAACCGGAAGAACGGTTTGAAGGACCGAACGGAGAAGATATTATATTTGATACAGATATTGACGGAAAGAAACGGCCGCTGCATCCCGCTGCAGGTCCGTTTGCAGAGTGAACACGAACAAAGAATGAAAGGGAAACTGGTATGAAGAAAAGAATCGCAATCATTTTGGCAATCGTATGTGTATTAGCACTTGGTCTTTGTGCATGTGATAAAGGAAGCAGCGGTGGTTCGGCTGGTGGTAAAAGTGAAACGGTGGATGTAGGTGATTTTACTGTTAACGCACCAAAGAACTGGATGGTTCTGGAGCAGACAGATATGTTTGGCGAAAAAGATGCAGAGGGGAATTATCCAAAAAGACCGGATGCCATTGGCCTTGTCAAAGATGGAAAAACGGAATTTGACGCATTCTCAAAACCGGTGCTCTATATTTATTACTACAGCGACACGACGGCTTCAGAACAGGCAGAGTCCACAAAATCATGGTCTTTTGGCGACGTTGTTGAGAAAGATCCGATCACGATCAACGGAAAAGAATGTCAGATTTTAGAAGAAAAACAGGAATCCATTGTTGATGAAGGAAAATACTATATTTACAATTACGTTTTTTATCCGATTACGGATACCGGATGTATACAGTTTACTGTTCCGATCGATATGATCGAATTTGCCGGTGTCAGTGTAGAAGACGCAGATGTGAAAGCAATTATGGAAAGTGTACAGTTAAAATAAAAAAGGAGCGGAAAGCTCCTTTTTTATTTGATGATATTATGGGAGATCCTCTCCCGGTCACCGACTCGCTCTGACAGTGGTTCTGCAGGATATCCGACAACAGCGGCAGACATGATCTCATACCCTTCTGGTATATTCAGCAAAGCAACTGCTTCCGGATTCTTTTTCAGTTTCTTCAAACAGCCCCAAATGTAGGTGCTGCCAAGATCCAAAGCTGTTGCCTGCAGAAGGATGTTTTCAATCACACAGCCTGCGTTGCAAAATTCAATGCAGTCTTCTGACAGATCTGTAGAAGAGACAAAAAACATTGTGGATGCGCCGTAAAGCGGGTCCATTTTTTCTCCGTTTTTCCGCGTCAGCTGGCAGGCAGCACGGATCTTCTCCATGATTTCACCTGGTTTTACAACTGTGATATGCGTGGTCTTGTCATCGCCTGCGGCTAGTGGAGCTGCTAAAGCAGCGTCGAGTATTTTTTCCACATCTTCGTCCGATACAACATCCGGCAGATACTGTCGTACAGTCTTTCTGTATTTGAAAATATCTTCCCCTTTCATAACGAACTCCTTTCCGTCTATTTCCTATAACAAAATTATACTACATTTTGCCCCTGCTTTATTAATAAAGAATTGAAAAATACTCCTATGAAAGAAAATCTACTTATGATAAAATGCATTTGCTTAATGATTGGTGCCGGCAGAAGATGTTTTTCGTGCCGGTGAAAAGGGAAACAGGTGAAAATCCTGTACGAACTCGTCACTGTGATCAGTCATGAGCAAAGCCATTAATGTCACTGCGAAAGCGGGAAGGCGGCTTTGCCCAAATACTGTCAGCCAGGAGACCTGCCAGTCATAAATGACAAAAAGCTCCGAGTAATGGGCAAGTGTCATTAATATGGATTCTTCGTATTGGTATATTATCCTTTACGGAGAGTTTATTTTGGAACACTCAGCCCTTTTGCTTGTAAGTCAAAGGGGCTTTTTTATGTCTGTTGATTTGCAAACGAGAATAGCAAACAGGAGGAAAGAAAATGCGAAAGAAACTGGCAAAATGGATCGGATCGCTGATTCTCATCAGTATGATCCTGACTTCTGTGTGTCCGTTATCTGTTCTGGCAGCAGATGAATCTGCGCCGTCGGCAGAAACTACGGTCATTACGGAAACAGAAACGCCACAGGAGACACCACGGGAGACACCACAGGAAACCCCTGTAAAGACAACAGAACCTCAAGTGACAGAAGTACCGGTAGCAGGAGATACTGCGGATAACCAGACTGTCACTGGAAAACCAGATTCGGAAAAAGGAACGGACACCGTTCTTAATGGGTCTGAGGAAGGAATCGTTGCCGGAGGCGAAAAGGCAGCTAATCCGGATGAGAAGAAAGATGAATCAGAGAATGCATCGGATAATCCGGACGAAAAAAAGGAAGATGCAGACGGAACTGGTTCACAGGACGCTGACAAAAAAGAGTCTTTGTTGGATGAGAACAAAGAGGAAGAATCTGATTCCTCAAAAGAAGCAAAGGTGACATTGGCGGCTGAACCTGCTAAAGGGGAAAGTGCTTCAGATGAGAAGAAAGACAATTTGCCTGCGGAAGCTTTGTTTGATAACTCCACGGACGTAGCAGACGGAACATACCTGCCGGATGATGTGAACGTGACGATCGTGAATCCGAAAGACAAAAACGAAAATGACAACTTCAAGATCCAGCAGATCACTGTTAAGAACGGCAAGGCGACAGCTACAGTATATTCAGTAAGTGAGAAGATGACGCATATCTATGTAGGAAATAATGCTGACATTTCGGCTGCAGAAGAAGACCTTGTGGATGGAAGCGGTAACCTGGTCACAAATGTATATGCGATCACAGGGCAGCTCGTGGAAATCCCGGTGAAGCTGAATGGAGGAAGCGTAGCGATCAAGACGAGGACGACAGCGATGTCTTCACCGAGATGGACGAACAATTCCTATACGATCACGATTACGGAACCGGAAGAACCATCGGAAGAACCTTTTGATAACTCCACAGATGTAGCAGACGGAACATACCTGCCGGATGATGTGAACGTGACGATCGTGAATCCGAAAGACAAAAACGAAAATGACAACTTCAAGATCCAGCAGATCACTGTTAAGAACGGCAAGG
>JAGCAK010000111.1 GCA_017652745.1 Lachnospiraceae bacterium | reverse complement strand
TGCCTCAACATCGATCAGCTCCGCATAATAACAATCGGAAACCATCTTCAGAAGCTTCTTATAAGCATCCAGGCTGATTGCCTGCTTGCCGCCCTCCTCTTTCCGGCGGCAGGTAAAGATGATCGGTTTGCGGCAGGCGTGGCGCACCTTGGCCGCCACATCCTTGGCTTTTTCCGGATCCAGGATATTGGCATAATAATCCGCACGGAACTCGATCAGATCGCAGTCGATCTGATTTGCCTGTTCCACCATCGCAAGGATTTCCGAAACCGTCTCTCCCAGCACAATGGCACAGATCTTCGGCTTGCCCTGTCCGATATACACATTCTTAACTTTGACCACTTTGCCCATACGTACTCCTCTACTGCCGGACACTGCCGCGGCACCCAGAAAGTTACAACGTGTTTATACAATTCTGATATGACTATTCTGCCACAACTGATAAAGAAAAAACAAGGGCAGTTTTTTTCAAACTGCCCTTGCAAATCATAACAAAGTAGTTTAGTCGATAGAATCAAACTGACTGTTGTACAGATCCGCATAGAATCCATTCAGTGCCAGCAGTTCCTCGTGGCTGCCATGCTCAACAATATCGCCGTCCCGCATAACGAGGATCAGATCCGCATTCTTGATCGTGGAAAGTCTGTGGGCGATGATGAACGATGTACGGCCTGCCATCAATCTGTCCATAGCATCCTGGATCAACTGCTCCGTTCTGGTATCGACCGAAGACGTTGCTTCGTCGAGGATCAGGAATGGTGCATCCTCAACCATTGCACGAGCAATGGTGATCAGCTGTTTCTGACCTGCAGAAACATTGGCCTCCTCATCCAGGACCGTATCATAGCCATCCGGCATTGTCATAATGAAATGGTGAATATTGGCCATCTTTGCAGCTTCAATGATCTGCTCATCCGTTGCCTCTTTGTTGTAACGGATGTTCTCCTTGAAAGTACCTTCAAACAGCCAGGTATCCTGCAGGACCATGCCGAACAGTTCATGCACTTCAGAACGGCGCATATCGCGGATATCGTGACCATCGATCAGGATCCTTCCGCCGTTCACCTCATAGAACCGCATCAGCAGGTTGACCATGGTCGTCTTTCCTGCACCAGTCGGTCCGACGATAGCGACCTTCTTTCCAGGAAGTGCTTCTGCACTGAAGTCCTTGATGATGACCTGATTCTCATAATATCCAAAATGTACATGATCGAATACGATATCGCCCTTTGCTTCTCCTTCCGGAATGAGGATCGGTTTATCCATATCATATGGAAGCTCCTCTTCCTCAAGGAATGCGAATACACGCTTGGAAGAAGCTGCTGCACTCTGAAGCTGTGTCACGACCTGACCAAGCTGCTGCAGAGGCATCGTAAACAGACGGATATACATCATGAATGCAACGACGGTACCGAAGGTGATCGATCCTTTCAGAACCAGAAGTGCACCGGTGATACACACCAGAACATATCCGAAGTTACCGACGAAGCCCATCAGAGGAGGCATGATACCGCCAAAGAACTGGGCACGCCATGTTGTTGCACGGAAACGCATATTGGTTTCATGGAAGCGTTCATGCTCCATCTCTTCTGCGTTATAAGCTTTAACCGTATTATGACCGGAATAGATCTCCTCGACCTGTCCGTTCAATTCACCCAGAACGGAGTGCATCAAAGAGAAGTATTTCTGGGAACGTTTCATGATGTTGATCATGATGAAAAATCCCAGACAAGCAGAACCCAAAGCTACAAGCGTCATGACCCAGTTTGTAAAGAACATAATGAGCAAAACGCCAATAAACTGAGTTCCTGCATGGAACAGATTGCCGACGCTCTGGTTCAGAGACTGACCGATCGTATCGACGTCATTGACGATACGGGAAAGAATATCACCGATCAGGGTATTATCAAAATACCTAAGCGGCAGGATATTGATCTTGCTGCAGATATCTTTTCTTAAACCATAAGAAGTTCTCTGCGTAACAACGTTCATCAATCTCATCTGCAGGAATGAGAGCAGCCAGGCGCATGCATAGAAGCACGCCAGCATGATACCAATCTTTGCAACAGCATCCAGATCGATATCTCCCGTAAATCCTGCTGTGATAAGGTCTGCAATCTTAGAAACATATTTTGGTCCAACGATCGTCAGGACCGTTCCCAGCATGGAAAATGCAATGGCCAGGAACAGGTATGTTTTATTTTTTCCTAAATATCTGATCAGAGGGCCTAAGTATTTTAAATCGGCTTTATCGCCTGGACGTCCACCACCTCTACGCATTTGCCAATTCCTCCTCTGATAACTGTGAATAAGCAATTTCGCGGTAAACATCACAAGTCTGCATTAATTCATCATGTGTGCCGATACCCACTGCTTTGCCTTCATCTAAAACTACGATCTGATCTGCATCACGCACCGTACCGATACGCTGTGCAACGATCAGAGTTGTTGCATTCTGTGTTTCCTTCTTCAGCGTTGCACGCAGAGTTTTATCCGTCTTATAGTCGAGTGCTGAGAACGAATCATCGAAGATATAGATCTTCGGATCTTTCGCAATAGCTCTTGCGATGGAAATTCTCTGCTTCTGTCCGCCGGAGAAGTTGGTTCCGCCCTGAGCAACTTCTGTATAAAGACCCTTCTCCTCTTTGTCCAGAATATCTTTGCCTTGTGCGATCGTGAGTGCTCTGGTGACCCATTCATCCGTCATCTCATGCTCACTGTCAAAACCAAATTCAATATTGGATTTGATCGTTCCCTTGAACAGGACTGCCTTTTGGGCGATATAACCGATCCGGTGATGCAGCTGATGCTGCGTGTATTCTTTTACATTCACGCCGTCGACCAGCACTTCCCCTTCTGTCGCGTCATAAAATCGCGGGATCAGGTTGATCAGCGTACTCTTGCCGGAACCGGTAGACCCGATAAAGGCCACCGTCTGTCCGGGCTCTGCCGTAAATGTAATATTTTCCAGAACCTTTTCTTCCGCATCCGGATACTGGAAGGAAACGTTTCTGAATTCGACCTTTCCTTCTTTATACGGATTCTCTATGCCAGGTCCATCCACAACTTTGGTCTTGGTATCAAGGACCTCATTCAAACGGCCTGCAGCAACCATAGCTCTTGGGAGCATGATAAAGATCATTGCAACCATCATGAATGACATAATAATGTTGACCGCGTAAGCCATGAATGTGACCAGCTGGCTGAACAGATTGATCCTGGCTTCAATTGCAACGCCCTGGATCATATGCGCACCGACCCAATATATCGCCAGCGAAGTACAACTCATGACGATGTTTATGGTAGGCGGCATAAATGCCATGATCCGGCCTGTGTACAAGTGGTTATCACGAAGGTCCACATTGGCCTTGTCATACTTGTTTTCCTGATAACCTTCCGCATTGTAAGCCCTGACAACACGGATACCGGAGAGAAGCTCTCTGGCAACTTTGTTCAGGTTATCCGTTAATTTCTGGATCAAACGGAACTTCGGAATGACCAGGATCATATTAGAGATGATCGTGCAGGCAACGATGAGTGTTGCGATCGCAACAACGATCATCCACTGCCATCCTTTTCCAAGGATCTTGATAAAAGCCCAGACCGCAATAAGAGGTGCCCTGACCAGAGCCTGCATGCCCTGTGAGATCAGGATAACAACCTGCGTGATATCATTGGTCGATCTGGTAATTAAGCTGGCGGTTGAGAATCTCCCGATCTCTTCCATCGAGAATCCAACTACTTTCGTGTAAACGGCATCCCTGACTCTGGTGGAGAAACGGGAGGAGACCTGTGATGCACAGAAGCTGACCATTACGGTACAGCAGGCGTCACCAACTGCACAAAGCAGCATGATTCCGCCGGCACGAAGAATTTCGTTCATTGCGCCGCCTGTCTCGACCAGCTGGGTAACTCGTGTCATGTAATCAGGGAGTTTCAGTGCCAGAAATACACTGCAGACTACGAAAAAGAGAAGACCGCTAGCAAACATCCATTCTCTCTTCCGCATGTACCTCAACAATCTTAACATTTGCTTCCCTTCCTTCTAATTTGCGTTTCTTCGCCGCAAATTCTAATAAGAAATCTATATTAATTATTCAACAAACAAATTGTAAATGTCTTTTATTTATTACTCAATACTAACTTCAAATTTTGGCGGTTTATACGAAAAACAGCCAAACGAATGGCTGTTTTTTGGTGATTATGTCTATTATTTTGTCATTTTCTCATTCATAGGGTGTATGAGCTGATTCGGGTAAAAAATCAGCCCCTATTTATACGTTTTTTGTATCATTTCAACCCGGGAAGAGACCATGCCAGATTCCAAAAGAAAGGAATGCCTGATGATATAACATGCCCAATCCGTTCATATTCCGCAAACCCTTATCCTGCGCCATTTTGATGAGGTCCGTCGTGAAATCTCCATAAACCGCATCTGCAACAAACAGATCTTCTTTCGCATCTTCCAGGTCCGGGACGATGCATCCCACTCCTCCCATTCCAAGAGGCGTTGCATTTACCAGAATATCTGCCGATGCAACAGCCCGGCGGGTTTCCTCTTCCGATGGCCGATGCAGCATTTGTGCGTCAGCACCGGCTGCCAGAGCACTTTCACAAATAGCACGTGCTGCGCCGCCTGCGCCAAAGATGATCATCTTCCCGCCCTCTACTACCACCTGCATATCCTTCAAGGCATTTAAAAAGC
>JAGCAK010000110.1 GCA_017652745.1 Lachnospiraceae bacterium | reverse complement strand
GATGGTACGTGGCGGACTGCTTTGCCAGAAGACGGGTAAAGGATTCTACGATTATAGTAAATAGGATGTACACAATGGATTTCACTTTAAAGAAAGAGCATGAAATGGCGAGACAGCTGTTCAAAGATTTTGCTCAGAATGAAGTCAAGCCACTTGCTCAGGAAACGGATGAAACAGAAATTTTCCCGCGGGTGACAGTTGACAAACTTGCCAAATACGGCATGTTAGGCATTCCGGTTCCGAGAGAGTATGGCGGACAGGGATGTGACATTTTAACTTACGTACTTTGTGTAGAAGAGCTTGCAAAGGTTTGCGGCACTACAAGTGTTATTGTCAGTGCACATACATCTCTTTGCATCGACCCGATTCTCACCTATGGTACAGAAGAGCAGAAGCAGAAATATATCCCGAAACTTGCTTCCGGCGAGTGGCTGGGTGCTTTCGGTCTTACTGAGCCTGGCGCAGGAACAGATGCACAGGGTCAGCAGACAAAAGCTGTTCTGGATGAGAACACACACGAGTGGGTCATCAACGGATCAAAATGTTTTATCACCAATGGTAAAGAGGCTGACGTATATGTTCTGATCGCTGTTACCGGTATTGTTGAAAAACGTGGTAGAACACAGAAGGAGATTTCTGCATTCATCGTTGAAAAAGGAACTCCTGGTTTTACATTTGGAACAAAAGAAAAGAAGATGGGTATCAGAGGTTCTTCTACCTATGAACTTATTTTCCAGGATTGCCGTATTCCGGAAGAAAACCTTCTTGGAAAGATCGGTAAAGGATTTTCCATCGCAATGCACTCTCTGGACGGCGGCCGTATTGGTATCGCTGCACAGGCTCTGGGTCTTGCAGAAGGTGCATTAGATAACACGATTGCTTACGTAAAAGAAAGAAAACAGTTCGGCAGAGCAATTGCTCAGTTCCAGAACACCCAGTTCCAGCTGGCTGATATGGCTACCAAAGTTGAAGCAGCAAAGATGATGGTCTACAGAGCAGCAATGAAGAAAGCTCAGTTCCAGATTGATGGAAAGACATCATATTCTGTTGAAGCAGCAATGGCTAAGCTTTATGCAGCAGAAGTAGCAATGGAAGTAACAACGAAGGCTGTTCAGCTTCATGGCGGTTATGGATATACCCGTGAATATGATGTTGAAAGAATGATGCGTGACGCAAAGATCACAGAGATCTATGAAGGAACCAGTGAGGTTCAGAGAATGGTCATCTCTGGGAGCATTTTAGCATAAGAAAGGAGCGTGTGGAAAATGAAAATCGTTGTATGTTTAAAGCAGGTTCCTGACACAAAGGGCGGCGTTCAGTTTAATCCGGATGGAACATTAAACAGAGCAGCTATGCTCGCTATCATGAACCCGGATGACAAAGCAGGCTTAGAAGCAGCTTTAAGAATCAAAGATGAATGTGGAGCAGAAGTTACCGTTATTACAATGGGTCTTCCAAAAGCTACTGACGTTCTGATGGAAGCTCTGGCTATGGGCGCTGACAAAGCGATCCTTATCACAGACAGAGTTTTAGGTGGTGCTGATACCTGGGCTACCTCTTCAACCGTTGCAGCCGGAATCAAAAAACTGGATTATGACCTGATCATCACCGGCCGTCAGGCTATCGATGGTGATACCGCACAGGTTGGTCCGCAGATCTCCGAGCATCTTGATATTCCTGTTATCTCTTATGCACAGGATATCAAGGTTGACGGCGACTATATTATCGTTCAGCGTCAGTTTGATGACAGATATCATGTCTTGAAGGCTAAAATGCCATGTCTGGTTACGGCTCTCGGCGAGCTTGCTGAGCCTCGTTATATGACACCAGGCGGCATCTTAGATGCAGTCAATGCTGATATCACTGTTTGGTCAAGAGCTGACCTTACCGATCTGGACGATGCAAATATCGGTCTTGCCGGATCCCCGACAAAGATTGCAAAAGCATCTGACAAAGTCCGTAAGGGCGCTGGTGAAAAAGTCACACTTGATCCAAAAGAGTCCGTTGATTACATCATGGGCAAACTGGACGAGAAACACATCATTTAGTCAGGAGGGAGCGATAAAAGATGAATATTCAAGATTATAAAGGTGTATATATCTTTGCTGAGCAGGTTGATGGAAAACTTAGCGGAATCGCATTTGAACTTCTTGGCAAAGCAAATGAACTGGCAAAAGATCTGGATACTGACGTAACAGCAGTTGTTATCGGCAGCGAAATTAAAGGTCTTGCAGATCAGTTAGCAGAGTATGGCGCTGATAAGGTCATCGTTATTGATGATCCGGAATGCAAGGAATACAGAACTGAGCCTTATGCACATGCATTAGCAAGTGCTATTAACGAATTCAAGCCTGAGATCATGTTAGTTGGTGCTACACCAATCGGACGTGACCTTGGTCCTAGAGTATCTGCAAGAGTAGCAACTGGTTTGACTGCAGACTGCACAAGCCTTGATATTGGTGATTTCCCACTTCAGCCGATCCCGGGGAAAGAAGATGAGCAGCTTCACAAACAGCTTCTTATGACTCGTCCGGCATTCGGTGGAAATACCATTGCTACGATTGCCTGCCCGTATAACAGACCACAGATGGCAACTGTCCGTCCTGGTGTTATGCAGAGACAGGAGAAAAAAGAAGGTGCAAAAGCAGAAGTCATTGAATTCAATCCTGGTTTTGTCCCGAACAACAAATATGTAGAGATCCTGGATATTGTGAAATCCGTTTCAGAAACTGTTGATATCATGGATGCTAAGATCCTTGTTTCCGGCGGACGTGGAATGGGCGGCCCTGAGAACTTCCAGATCCTTCGTGATCTTGCTGATGCTCTTGGCGGAGAAGTATCCTGCAGCCGTGCCGTTGTTGACTCCGGCTGGATGCCAAAAGATATGCAGGTTGGACAGACCGGCAAGACAGTTCGTCCTCAGCTTTACATCGCATGCGGTATCTCCGGTGCTATCCAGCATCTGGCAGGTATGGAAGAGTCTGATGTGATCATCGCGATCAACAAAGATGAG
>JAGCAK010000109.1 GCA_017652745.1 Lachnospiraceae bacterium | reverse complement strand
TTGGGTCTGGCAGCAGCAATATTCTGTCAGACCCGCTTTTTTAATCAAAGGCTTTCGATGCTTTAACGCTTTTTCTTGTTGACAAAGTAAAGTGCGAGAGGTATCATTATAGAAAATTTTTTTCAGAGATTTAACGAAATGTTCATGAATTTACTGGTACTTTTATCTGTAGTCGTAAGCGTTATCCTCCTGCTAGTCGTCGTAGAAAGCAGAAATAATGCTGATTGTAGTACCCGGGAATTCACGAAGTAAACGTTTAAATCGACGCAGATTATCGCAAAGGTAATTGGAAGCAGAAGTCCTATGGAAATACAATCAGCCATAGGACATTTTTTATCAGCAAAGGAGTGTGATGCAAATGGAACTCACAGGAGCTGCAATCTTAATGGAATGTCTCTTGGAGCAGGATGTGGATACCGTATTCGGCTATCCGGGCGGAACGATCCTTAATGTCTATGATGCTTTATACGGCTACGAAGACAGGATCCAGCACATTCTTACCTCTCACGAGCAGGGCGCATCCCATGCAGCGGACGGATATGCAAGAAGTACAGGAAAGGTTGGCGTCTGCTTTGCAACATCAGGACCGGGAGCAACCAATCTGACGACCGGAATCGCAACGGCATATATGGATTCCTCACCGGTTGTCTTTATTACCTGCAACGTCAGTGAGAATCTGATCGGTAAAGACTCTTTCCAGGAGGTAGATATCACAGGTATCTCTATGCCGATCACCAAATGCAACTATCTGGTCAGTGACGTCAATAAATTGGCGGACACGATCAGAGCAGCCTTTGCGATTGCCAGAAGCGGGCGTCCGGGTCCGGTCCTCGTGGATATCCTGAAAAATGTTACGGCAGAAAAGGCAGAATACGAACCGATGGACCGTGCCAGCCATTATTCCTCCGGGAAGTTAGGCGTGCTGATGAAACGCGCATCGGATAACTTTAATACGCCAAAGGCAGATGAAAAAGATATTGATATCCTGGTGGATATGATCAAAGCTTCCGAAAAGCCGCTTCTGATCTGTGGCGGCGGGGTAGTCCGTGGCAGAGCACAGGAAGAATTTACCGAATTTGCGGAAAAGATCGACTCTCCGGTTGCTGTGACCCTGATGGGCGGCGGCGGATTCAAAGGAAGAAATCCACTGACTACAGGCATGATCGGTATGCACGGATCACAGGCATCCAACATGGCTTGTGACGGATGTGATCTTCTGATCGCTGTCGGATGCCGGTTTTCCGACCGTGTGGCATTGAACCCTTCTACCTTTGCGCAGCAGGCAAAGATCGTACAGATCGATATCGACCGTTCTGAGATCAACAAAAACGTCAAAGTAGATCATCATATCATTGGAGATGCAAAACATGTTCTTCAGAGACTGAACGAAAAAGTCGATCAGGAAGATCATACAGAATGGAAGAAATATGTTTTCTCATTTAAAACAGAGTCTGAATACGATGAAGGCGGTGACACGCTGACTCCAAAGCAGATCCTGAATACGATTGCACGTATGGTTCCGCAGGATACCATCGTTGCGACAGACGTCGGACAGCATCAGATGTGGGCAATTCAGCATTTCCACTTCGATTATGCAGGACAGTTGTTAACTTCAGGCGGATTCGGTACCATGGGATTTGGCCTTGGTGCAGCTATTGGTGCAAAAGTTGGTAATCCGGATAAGACAGTGATCCATATCACCGGCGACGGCAGCTTCCGCATGAACTGCAACGAATTGGCAACGGAAGAGTATTACGACATCCCTATTCTTACCTTTATATTTAATAATAAGACATTGGGTATGGTACGACAGTGGCAGTCATTGATCTATGACAAACGTTACTGCGAGACCACACTGGACCGTGGACCGGATTTTGTGAAACTGGCAGAGGCATATGGCCTGCGTGGACGGAAAGTTTCTTCCGTAAAGGAATTGGAAGATGCGATTGCAGATGCTTTAGAGTACGGACACGGCTATGTGTTTGACTGCTCGATCGATACAGATGAAATGGTAAGACCGATGGTTGGCGGCGGAAGCCATATTACGGAATTCATGATAGATTAGGAGGGAAGACATGGGAGAAATGAGAGTACATACACTGGCCGTTCTGGTCGATAATGAGGCCGGCGTCCTGTCACAGGTTTCCAGACTGTTTTCCCGCAAGGGATACAATATTGAATCACTGGCAGTGGGCACGACGGAATCTCCGGATACGTCCCGTATCACGATCGAAGTGGTGGCCGACGATGATCATATCGCATTAGTGGCAAATCAGCTGCGCAAGCTCTATCCGGTCCATTCCGTAAAACTATTGAATCCGGATAACTCGATCAAGAGAGAGCTTCTTATGGTCAAGGTGAAGGCGGAGGACGGGAGCAAGCGGAACGAGATCATCCAGATCGCCAACATCTTCCGCGCTCAGATCATCGATGTGTCCATCGGATCATTAACACTCGCTATGATCGGCGACGCGACCAAGAACCAGGGGCTTGAAAAAATTCTGGAAGAATTTGAAATTATAGAAACTGTAAGAACTGGCGCAATCTCTCTGGAGAGAGGTACGCAGAACATTTATGATCAAACAAAAGAAAAAGGAGAATTTGATTATGGCAAAAATGTATTATGAGAAAGACTGCGACATTACAAAGCTTGACGGAAAAACAATTGCAATCGTAGGTTACGGCTCCCAGGGTCATGCACATGCACTGAACCTGCGTGATTCCGGATGCAAAGTCATCGTCGGACTGCGCGAAGGCGGAAAATCCTGGCCGGTAGCAGAAAAAGACGGATTCACTGTTATGACAGTTCCGGAAGCAACAAAAGCAGCGGACATTATCATGATCCTGATCAACGACGAAGCACAGGCTGATATGTACCGAAAAGACATTGCGCCATATCTGACCGCAGGCAAAGCAATTGCTTTTGCACATGGTTTTAATATCCGCTACAAACAGATCGTGCCTCCGGCAGACGTAGATGTTTTCATGGCAGCTCCAAAGGGACCTGGCCATACTGTCAGAAGCCAGTATGTAGCAGGCAAAGGTGTGCCATGTCTGGTAGCTGTTGAGCAGAATGCAAGCGGCAAGGCTTATGACATTGCACTGGCATATATCGCAGGCATCGGCGGCGCAAGAGCCGGTATTCTTGAGACAACGATGAATGAAGAAACAGAAACTGACCTCTTTGGCGAGCAGACCGTTCTTTGTGGCGGACTGGTCGATCTGATGAAATGCGGATTTGAAACTCTGGTTGAGGCTGGCTATGCTCCGGAGAATGCATATTTTGAGTGCATCCACGAAGTCAAACTGATCGTTGACCTGATCAACAAAGGCGGTGTTGCAGCTATGAACTTCTCTATCTCTGACACGGCTGAATTCGGCGAGTATGTTTCTGGTCCGAGAGTCCTGCCTTATGAGCAGACAAAGGCAAACATGAAGGCCGTTCTGAACGACATTCAGGATGGTACTTTCGCAGGCAAGTGGATTGCTGAGAATAAGAATGGCAGAACATTCTTCAACTCCAAGAGAGCACAGCTCGCTAAGCATCCGATGGAGGTCGTCGGCAAAGAGCTTCGTGAGAAGATGCTGTGGAAGAATGATGCTGACCTTGATACCGCATCTAACTAAATAAAATGACCGTGCCGTGAACCTCGGCAGCGGGCGTTCTCTCGAAAAACTGCCTTCGCAATGTTTTTCTCGAGAAGCCACTTGCCGTCCCGGCACGGGCCAACGATTATTTATATAATTGTAATTACTGCTGTACCGTCGCAGGTCTTCGAGCCTGGCCGACATGCGATTTTTCTTAGCAAGCTGTGCAGACGGATAGGTGCCGGCGAGGACTGTTTGAGCGGAGCGAGGCGAAACAGATGCGAGCTTGCTCAGGCATCTGTTCGCCGGAAAAGACCGCGAGCTAAGCGAGTGGTCTGGCGGAGCGAGTTCCGCAGCAGGCACCTTGTATATCCGGATGTGCAGCGAGGTTAGAAAAATCGCGCAGGAGGACGGAGCCGAAGACCTGCGGCGGTACACAACAATTTAATTAGGAGAAAAATATGAGATCTGATAATGCGAAACTGGGTGTTGCCAGAACACCAAACAAGAGCCTGATGTACGCTTTGGGCATGACTGATGAAGAAATCAACCGCCCAATGATCGGCGTCGTCAACTCTTTCAACGAGATCGTCCCAGGCCATATGCATCTGCGCCAGATTGCTGATGCGGTCAAGGCAGGTATCCGCGCAGCAGGCGGAACTCCGATCGAGTTTCCGGCAATTGCAGTCTGCGATGGTATTGCAATGGGACATATCGGAATGAAATACTCCCTGGTCACCAGAGATCTGATTGCAGATTCCACAGAAGCTATGGCTATTGCACATCAGTTTGACGGACTGGTCATGATCCCGAACTGTGACAAAAACGTTCCGGGACTTCTGATGGCAGCAGCCAGACTGAATATCCCGACCATCTTCGTTTCAGGCGGACCAATGCTGGCCGGTCATCTGAAAGACGGCAGAAGAACCTGCCTTTCCCATATGTTCGAGGCAGTCGGCGCTTATCATGCAGGTACTCTGGATGAAGCCGGAGTGGAGGAATATACAGAGAATGCATGTCCGTCCTGCGGATCCTGCTCCGGTATGTATACGGCAAACTCCATGAACTGTCTGTGCGAAGCAATCGGTATGGCTCTCAAGGGCAACGGAACTATCCCGGCACCACTTTCCGCAAGACTGCGTCTGGCAAAGAAAGCCGGCATGCAGATCATGGAACTGGTCGAGAAAAATATCTGCCCGAGAGACATCATGACAGAAAAAGCATTTGAAAATGCAGATGTCGTTGACATGGCACTTGGATGTTCTACCAACACCATGCTTCATCTTCCGGCTATTGCACACGAAGCAGGTCTGGAGATCAGCCTGGATATGTCCAATGAGATCAGTGCAAAAACACCGAACCTCTGCCATCTGGCACCGGCAGGTGATACCTTTATGGAAGATCTGGATCAGGCCGGCGGCGTCTATGCAGTTATGAAAGAGCTGACCAAGAAGAACCTCCTTCATACGGATGTTATGACCGTTACCGGGAAGACCATGGGCGAAAACCTGGAAGGAATCGAAAACCTGAATCCATCCGTTATTCGTCCGATCGATGATCCGTTCTCTCAGACAGGCGGTATTGCTGTTTTGAAAGGAAACCTGGCACCGGACGGCTGCGTTGTGAAACAGTCCGCAGTGGCACCGGAAATGATGGTTCATGAAGGTCCGGCAAGAGTCTTTGACAGCGAAGAAGATGCTATCGATGCTATCTATAATAGAAAGATCAATCCGGGTGATGTGGTCGTGATCCGTTATGAGGGACCAAAAGGCGGCCCTGGAATGAGAGAGATGCTGAACCCGACTTCTGCTATCGTTGGTATGGGTCTGGGCGAAAGTGTTGCTCTGATCACAGACGGCAGATTCTCCGGTGCAACCCGTGGCGCAGCTATTGGACATGTTAGTCCGGAAGCTGCATCCGGCGGAAACATCGGTCTGGTCAACGAAGGCGATCTTATTTCCATCGATATTCCGAACTGCAAGATCAATGTGAATGTTTCGGATGAAGAGCTGGAAGAGAGAAGAAAAGCATGGGTATGCCCGGAGCCAAGGATCAAGACCGGCTATGCAGCCCGCTATGCAAAACTTGTCTCCTCAGCAGACAAAGGCGCTATATTAATGTAAATCATTTGGAGAATAGATTTTAAAATGAATCAGGTAAAAATATTTGATACCACGCTGCGTGATGGCGAACAGTCTCCGGGATGCAGCATGAACCTGCGGGAAAAGATCGAGATCGCCAAATGCCTGGAACGGATGAAAGTTGATATCATCGAGGCCGGCTTTGCCATCTCTTCCCCTGGAGATTTTGAATCTGTACAGTCGATTGCCAGAGAGATCAAGGGCTGCACCATCGCATCCCTGGCCAGATCGACCGAAGGCGATATCGACGCAGCCTGGAATGCAGTCAAAGAGGCAGTGGATCCGCGGATCCATCTGTTCATCGCAACCTCTCCGCTGCATATGGAATACAAACTGAAGATGAAACCGGAAGATGTTCTGGAAACAGCAGGCAGAATGACGGCATACGCCAAGAAATACTGCTCGAACATCGAGTTTTCTGCAGAAGATGCCACTCGCAGTGAGCCGGAATTTCTGGCGAAGGTCGTAGAAGCTGCTATTAAAAATGGAGCAACGACGGTCAATATTCCGGATACGGTCGGCTACACGACACCGGAAGAGATGCGGGCTTTGATCGAGTATCTGATCGAAACGGCAGAAGGTGCAGAGGATGTTATTTTCTCCGTGCACTGCCATAATGATTTGGGAATGGCTACTTCCAATTCGCTGGCAGGCGTCTTAGGAGGCGCACGGCAGATCGAATGTACCGTAAACGGGCTTGGTGAGCGTGCTGGAAATACCGCGCTCGAGGAAGTGGTCATGGCGATGAAGACCCGTCCGGATATCTATGCGGATATCACCACAGGCATCGACACCACGCAGATCTATCGGGCAAGCCGTACGACCTACAACATCATCGGCCAAAAGGCCCCACTGAATAAAGCCATCGTCGGTCAGAATGCATTTGCACATGAATCCGGCATTCATCAGCACGGCGTGCTGGCTAATAAGAAGACGTACGAGATCCTGACGCCGGAGGCAGTTGGCATCCATACACAGAACATCGTGCTTGGCAAGCATTCCGGAAAGCATGCAGTGGAAAGTCATCTTACTGAGATGGGATACAATCTCTCAGAAGAAGAGCTGCTGCGCTGCTTTGAAGAGTTCAAAGTGCTCTGCGATAAAAAGAAAAATGTATCGGATGAAGATCTGGAAGCTATCGTGCTTCACAACACATCCGCTTCTTCCGATATTGAAAACGGTTATGAACTGGACTGGTTTGCTGTTCATACCAGCAATTTCACAACGGCAACCAGTACGGTATGCCTGAAGAAGGGTGATCAGAAATTTGAGAGAGTGGCTCTGGGTGACGGACCGATCGATGCATCTTTCAAGGCAATCGATGAGATCTTAAATCCGCCGGAGCATACGTTTGATGTGTATTCTATCAACTCGACTTCCGAAGGCAAAGATACACTGGGTGATGTTTCTATCAAACTGTCATCCGGATACCGTACTTATGTGGGAAGAGGACTTTCCACCGATATTATTGAAGCCAGTATTACTGCCTATATTCAGGCATCCAATAAAATGCTGGCAGCAGGAGGGAAACTGTAATGGGCATGACAATGACACAAAAGATCCTTGCGGATCATGCTGGGCTTCCGTCCGTAAAAGCGGGAGACCTGGTTGAAGCAAAGCTTGATCTGGTGCTTGGCAACGATGTAACGACTCCTGTAGCTGTGGAAGTATTTGAAGCGGCTGGTCTGACCAAAGTTTTTGATAAGGAAAAGATTGCGATCGTTCTGGATCACTATACTCCTTGCAAAGACATCGCTTCCGCTAATCTTTGTGCCACAGCAAGAGCTTTTGCGAAAAAACATGGCATCACCCATCTGTTTGATGTGGGTGAAGTCGGGATCGAGCATGCGCTGCTCCCGGAAAAAGGTCTGGTTGGACCTGGGGACTGCATTATCGGTGCAGATTCACATACCTGTACGTACGGCGCACTCGGTGCATTTTCCACGGGCGTGGGCTCAACGGATATGGCGGCCGGTATGGCTTCCGGAGAAAACTGGTTTAAAGTGCCGGATGCAATACAGGTTGTCCTGACAGGGAAAAAGAAACAATATGTCACGGGCAAAGATGTGATCCTTCACCTGATCGGAATGATCGGGGTGGATGGCGCTCTTTATCGTTCGTTAGAGTTTACAGGCGAAGGTGTTGCGGACCTTTCCATGGATGACCGGTTCACGATCGCGAACATGGCCATTGAAGCCGGTGCGAAAAACGGCATCTTCCCGGTAGACGAAAAAACAATGGAATATATCCAGGGAAGATTTGACAGAGAACCGGTGATCTTTGAGGCAGATGCAGATGCTTCTTACGAGAGTGTCGTAACGATCGATCTGTCCGTTTTGGAGCCGACAGTCTCCATGCCTCATCTTCCATCCAATACCAAGACTGCAGAAGAAGTAAGAGGTCTTCACATTGATCAGGCAGTTATAGGATCCTGTACAAACGGACGGATCTCCGACCTGCGGGCAGCTGCAGAAATCTTAAAAGGCCGTCATGTAGCAGAAGGGGTCCGCTGTATCGTGATCCCGGCAACGCAGGATATTTACATGCAGTCTATTAAAGAAGGTCTGACGGAGATCTTCCTTCAGGCAGGCTGTGCCGTCTCTACACCGACCTGTGGTCCATGTCTGGGCGGTCATATGGGCGTTATGAGTGCCGGTGAGCGTGCAGTTGCAACGACCAACCGTAACTTTGTCGGCCGAATGGGGCATGTGGAGAGTGAAGTGATCCTGGCCAGCCCGTATGTGGCAGCGGCATCGGCAGTAGCTGGCTGCATTGAACTGCCTTGTAATTTACCGGAGGTGAAATAAATGGGAAAAGTATTCAAATATGGCGATAATGTGGATACCGATGTTATCATCCCGGCTAGATATCTGAATGCACCGGCTCCGGAAGAACTGGCAAAGCACTGCATGGAAGATATTGATGCGGACTTTACAAAAAATGTGCAGGCTGGCGACATTATTGTAGGCGGAGCGAACTTTGGTTGCGGCTCTTCCAGAGAGCACGC
>JAGCAK010000108.1 GCA_017652745.1 Lachnospiraceae bacterium | reverse complement strand
GCGTCTGTCGAATGCGTAGAGAGGGGGCTTGACCCTTTTAAAGTCAACCTCATCGTTGCCGATCCAACCCGTACCGAAAAGACCATCTGCCTGGCAGCATCGCCGGCCATCAAAGCACTGGGGGTCCCGAACCGCTGCCGTGTCTTTCAGATCCCAAAAGACATCCAATATATCATGGCACCGCCGCGCATGCGGCTGTATATCCACTACAGCGCACGCGTCTATGCCATCTATTTAAAATATTTTGCACCGGAGGACATTCACGTTTATTCCGTGGATGAGGCCTTCATGGATGTGACGCACTATTTGTCACTTTATAAAAAAACGGTGCGGGAGCTGGCCGTTTCCATCTTAAAAGATATCAAAGATACACTGGGACTGACGGCCACCTGCGGTATTGGCACCAATCTTTATCTGGCAAAGATCGCGCTGGATATCACCGCAAAGCACGCGGAGGATTTCATCGGCGAGCTGACAGAAGAAACTTATAAAGAACAGCTGTGGGAACATCAGCCACTGACAGACTTCTGGATGGTCGGAAGAGGAACGGTCAGCCGGCTGGCAAGAGTAGGCATCTTTACGATGCGCGACATCGCCATGGCAGACGAGGCACTGCTGTTCCGCCTGTTTGGCGTGAATGCGGAGATCCTGATGGATCACGCCTGGGGGATTGAGCCGGTGACCATGGCAGACATCAAAAAATATCGGGCAAAATCCCGTTCAATTTCAAGTGGACAGGTCCTCGCAAGGGATTATAATTATAAGGACTGCAGACTGATCGTGAAAGAAATGTGTGACCTGTTGTGTCTGGAGCTGGTAAAGCAGCATAAGATCACAGATCACATTGCCCTGTCCCTGGGGTTTTCATTTAACCTGGACAGAAGACCGCTTTCCGTATCCGAGAAACTGACGGTAACGACCAGTTCCAACCGTATCCTAACAGAGGCTATGATGGAGCTGTTTGACAGGATCGCGGATCCTGCTTTGTATTACCGCAGAGTCAATCTGTCTTTCGATAACCTGAAAGATGAGGAGATGGAACAGATGGATCTGTTTACGGATCCGCAGGTGATGGCAAAGGATCGGAAACTGCAGCAGGCAGCATTAGATATCAAAGAACGATACGGCAAGAACGCTCTCCTGAAAGGCATGAACCTGGAGGAGGCGGGAACGACGATTGAAAGAAACGGCCAAGTTGGAGGTCATCGGGGATGAATACCTGGAGTGAGATATCTCGCGCAGGGAAAACAAGACGAAGCTCCATTTTCTGGCTGGATCGTACGATGAGAGAAGAGAGGACCAAAAGACCCGAGAACATACGGCCGAAAATGGATGTGGGAGAAAGAGCCAAGCTCTTTGCTCCTTATGCTGCGCTGGGCAGAATGGACACGGTTTTGAAACACGTGGAAGAAGAGCAGACAACTGGAGAGCTGACCCATGAGGCAATTCTGGATGATCTCTCCATGGAAGAGATCGATCTGCTGATGTCAGAAACCATCTCCGGCGAAGAGGACGAACTGCCAAATGAGTGATCATTTTAAATTAGTATCCGAATATAAGCCGACCGGCGATCAGCCGCGGGCGATCAGAGAACTGGTGGATGGCTTTAAAGCCGGAAACCAGTTTGAAACGTTGCTTGGTGTAACGGGATCCGGCAAGACATTTACCATGGCAAATGTCATACAGGAACTGAACAAGCCGACGCTGGTCATTGCGCATAACAAAACACTGGCCGCACAGCTTTACAGCGAATTCAAAGAATTCTTCCCGGAAAACGCGGTGGAATATTTTATCTCCTACTACGATTATTATCAGCCGGAGGCCTATGTGCCGTCGACAGATACCTACATTGAAAAAGATTCTTCCATGAATGATGAGATCGACCGGCTCAGGCATTCGGCAACCACATCACTGGTGGAACGAAGAGACGTCATCATCATTGCTTCCGTGTCCTGCATTTACGGCATTGGTGATCCGGAAGAGTATGCCAGCATGAGCGTATCGCTTCGTCCGGGCATGAAGAAAGACCGTGACGAATGCATTCGCGAACTGATCAATATTCAGTATGACAGAAATGATATGGACTTTCAGAGAGGCACGTTCCGCGTGCGCGGCGATGTCATAGAAGTCCTGCCGGCCATGGCAGATAAGAATGCATACCGGATAGAATTCTTTGGCGATGAGATTGACCGGATCACACAGATCGATACACTGACGGGTGAGGTCAAAGCCCGCATGGAGCATGTCGTTATCCTGCCTGCCAGCTTTTATGTGGTCCCGCAGGAGAAAATGGAGCGGGCGCTGATCAATATCGATAAAGAACTGCAGGAGCGCTACGCCTGGTTCAAGAGTGAAGATAAACTGCTGGAAGCACAGCGGATCTGGGAGCGGACCAATTTTGATATGGAAATGCTCCGGGAGACCGGCATCTGTTCCGGCATAGAAAACTATTC
This sequence comes from Lachnospiraceae bacterium, assembly GCA_017652745.1. Classification (GTDB taxonomy): domain Bacteria; phylum Bacillota; class Clostridia; order Lachnospirales; family Lachnospiraceae; genus RGIG5612. The sequence continues at coordinate 2,111 of JAGCAK010000108.1, read as the reverse complement.
CAGACATTTAACGGGTCTGGCACCGGGTGAGCCGCCGGCCTGTCTGATCGACTTTTATAAAAATGATTTCCTCATCATTATTGATGAGTCACATATGACTGTTCCGCAGATTGGTGCCATGTATAACGGCGACCGTTCCCGCAAACAGACACTGGTGGATTACGGCTTCCGTCTTCCGTCTGCACTGGATAACCGTCCGCTGAAATTTGAAGAGTTTGAGAGCAAGATCGACCAGCTTTTGTTTGTTTCGGCAACGCCGGGCAAATATGAGGCAGAGCATGAATTACTGCGGACCGAACAGATCATCCGCCCGACCGGACTTTTAGATCCGTCTGTGGAAGTGAAACCGGTGGAAGGACAGATCGATGACTTGCTTTCCGAGATCGTAAAAGAGACCGATAAAGGAAACAAAGTACTGGTTACAACACTGACCAAGCGGATGGCTGAGGATCTGACAGATTATCTGAGTGCGGCAGGCGTTCGGGTGCGGTATCTGCATTCGGATATCGCGGCATTGGAGCGGACCGAGATCATCCGTGATATGCGGTTGGATGTCTTTGATGTTCTGGTCGGTATCAACCTCCTGCGTGAGGGATTGGACATTCCGGAGATTTCCCTGGTAGCGATCCTGGATGCGGACAAAGAAGGATTTTTGCGTAGCGAGACATCCCTGATCCAGACGATCGGCCGTGCCAGCCGAAATGCGGAAGGCCGCGTCATTATGTATGCAGATGTGATCACTCGTTCCATGAAAGCAGCCATTGACGAGACAAACCGCAGACGCACTCTGCAGGAAGCCTATAACGAAGAACATGGCATCACCCCGACTACCATCCAGAAAGCAGTCCGCGATCGGATCAGCATCACAAAAGAAGCGGCCGGAACCTCACGGAAACTGGAGAAAGACCCGGAATCCATGAGCAAGAAGGAACTTGGAAAACTGATCGAAAAGATCGAAAAACAGATGCGGAAAGCAGCAGCAGAACTGGATTTCGAATCGGCAGCAGAGCTGCGTGACGAGATGCTGGAGCTGAAGAAATACTTATAGAAAGAGGAACTTACATGGCTGCAAGAGAGCAGAAATGGATAAAGATCCGCGGAGCAGCGGAAAATAATCTAAAGAACATTGACCTGGATATTCCGCGGAATGAGATGGTCGTTTTTACCGGACTTTCAGGCTCTGGTAAATCATCTCTGGCATTTGATACGATCTATGCGGAAGGACAGCGCAGGTATATGGAAAGTCTTTCCAGTTATGCCCGTCAGTTCCTGGGGCAGATGGAAAAACCAAAGGTGGAAATGATCGAGGGCTTATCTCCGGCTATCTCCATCGATCAGAAAGCAACCAACCGGAATCCGCGTTCCACCGTGGGAACGGTAACAGAGATACATGATTATTTAAGACTGCTGTATGCACGGATCGGTATTCCGCATTGTCCGGAATGCGGCAGGGAGATCACAAGGCAGACCGTGGATCAGATGGCGGATGCTATCCTTTCCCTTCCGGAGGGGACCCGTCTGCAGCTGTTGGCGCCGGTGGTACGTGGACGTAAAGGCGAGCATGCCAAATTGCTGGAATCTGCAAAACGTTCCGGCTATGTCAGAGCACGCGTAGACGGTGTGGTCTATGATCTGGATGAAGAGATCAAGTTAGAAAAAAACATTAAGCATAATATTGATATTGTCGTCGACCGTCTGGTCGTGAAAGAAGGAATTGAGTCTCGTCTGACGGATTCCATTGAGAACATCCTGAAGCAGGCGGAAGGACTGATGACAGTGGAGATCGTCTCCTGGCCGGAAAGCGCTGAGAAACCGAAAGCCGGCAAAAGTGCAAGCCGGACAGAAGATGGGCAGCTGATCCTTCCGGTGGATGAAAACAACGAGATCCATTTTTCCTCTAACTTTGCATGTCCGGACTGCGGCATCAGCATCGGCGAGATTGAACCGAGAAACTTTTCTTTCAACAATCCGTTTGGTGCCTGTCCATCCTGCGCAGGAATCGGCTACAAAATGGAATTTGATCCGGAGCTGATCATTCCGGACCAGAGCCTTTCCATTACGGAAGGCGCCATTGTGGCACCTGGCTGGGGCAGTTCCAAAAAAGAAGGAAG
>JAGCAK010000107.1 GCA_017652745.1 Lachnospiraceae bacterium | reverse complement strand
GGTGCGCTGAAAGTTTCCAAAAAGCTGTATGAACTTGGGATCCGTTATTTCTGGAACTTTGCCCACACTGATCTGGAGCTTCCGGGCGATGCCATTGTGAAAAATGTACATCTTTTAGATTCTTTGCTGGAGTTATCATTTACGGTCAGCCGTTCAAAAATAAAAGAAGAAGAATAATGGGAACATACTATCGTACTTATATGGATATTGACCTCGATGCCATTCGTAGGAATATTCGTAATGCAAAACAGGGAAAAAACAAAAACGAAAAAGTCTGTGCGGTAATTAAGGCAGACGGTTATGGACATGGAGCGGTACAGATCGCCAAAAACATTTCAGATATCGTAGATTTCTTTGCTGTTGCCTGTATTGATGAGGCTATGGAGCTTGTGCAGAATGGAATCCGGCTTCCGATCCTGATCCTTGGATATACGCATCCGTCTTATTTTGAAACAGCAATTCAAAATGATATCCGCATGACGGTTTATGATGAAAAAGCGGCTGGAAAAATAGCTAAAATAGCCAGAACGCTTAATAAAACGGCAAAGATCCATATCAAATTGAATACAGGTATGAACCGGATCGGATTTCTCCCGACAGATGAGAACCTTAAGGTGGTCCAAAAGATCAGCCGTATGAAAGGCATTGAGATCGAAGGTATTTTCACACATCTGCACAGTGCGGATGAAAAAGACCTGACATCTGCCTATGCTCAGATCGAATCATTCCGTTTATTCACAGATAAATTAAAGGAAGCTGGTGTAGAGATCAAGATCCGCCACTGCGCTAACAGCGCTGCAGCCATTACACTTCCACAAGCTGATTTTGATATGTTCCGTCTGGGAATTGCTTTGTATGGCTTATATCCATCTCCATGTGTAACACAGCAGAAACTATATCCTGCGATGTCTTTGTACAGCCACATCACCATGGTCAAGACGATCAAAAAAGGAGAAACCGTTGGATATGGAGCCAGATTTACGGCTTCCAAAGCCACACGCGTCGCCACGGTATCTGTTGGATATGCTGATGGATATTTAAGAAATCTGACAAATAAAGGCTATGTACTTATCCGCGGTAAAAAGGCAAACATCCTGGGAAGTGTCTGTATGGACCAGATCATGGTGGATGTCACAAAGATACCAGATGCTAAAGTGGATGATACGGTCGTTCTGGTCGGAAAAAGCGGAGATCAGGTCATTACCATGGAAGAGATCGCAGGCCTTGGCGGAACGATCAATTATGAATTTGCCTGCGGGATCACCAGACGTGTTGCAGCCCGTTATTTCCGAAAAGGAAAGGTTGTTTATATTAAGGAATCTTGCTAGAATAAAGCATATAGAGGCAGTTACCGCATAGAAAGGAAATAGTAATGGAAGATAACCCTCGAGCGGGATTTTTCGGTAAATTATTTAAAAAGAAAGACGAAAACGAATTTGAAAATGAGATCGTTTCCATGCTGAATGAAGGGCAGGAACAGGGAGAGATCCTGGAAAGCGAAGCGGAAATGATCACCAATATTTTTGATCTGGATGAAACAAACAGCTCAGAGATCATGACCCACAGGAAAAACATCCGTGCGATCGATGGGGATGCGACTCTGGAAGAAGCTATGGAATTCATTCTGGACGAACCATTCTCCCGTTTCCCTGTATATCAGGATAGCATTGATAACATCATCGGAATCCTTCACATTAAGGACGCGATCAAATATTATGTGAAAGAAAATGTCAGGGACAAAGCCGTGAAGGATATTGACGGACTGCTGCAGAAGGCCTACTTTATCCCTGAAACAAGTAAGATCAACAGTATCTTCAAAAATATGCAGTCTCAGAAGACCCATATGGAGATTGTCGTGGACGAATATGGGCAGACCTCCGGGATCATCTGCATGGAAGATATTCTGGAAGAGATCGTTGGCAATATTTTTGACGAGCACGATGAAGTAGAAGTCAACATTACAAAGATATCGGATCAGGTCTATCAGGTGAAAGGCCTGACACCGTTATCAGAACTGGAAGAAGAACTGGGTATTTCTTTCGAGGATGAAGATTTTGAGACATTGAACGGCTACCTGATCTCTAAGATCGACCGGATCCCTGATCAGGATGCAGGAACAATTATTAAAGAAAACGGCGTAACGTATCAGATCCTTGCCGTTGATGATAAAACGATTTCTCTGGTTAAGATTTCGATGGACAAACCGGAAGAGTCCGTTGCAGAACTATAACAGAGAAGAAAGAGGGTAATTATGTCAGGACATTCTAAATTTGCGAACATTAAGCACAAAAAAGAAAAAAATGATGCAGCAAAAGGTAAGATGTTTACCATTATCGGAAAGGAAATTGCGATTGCTGTCAAGGAAGGCGGACCGGATCCTTCTAACAACTCTAAACTTCGTGATGTGATCGCAAAAGCAAAAGCAAACAACATGCCGAATGATACCATTGAAAGAGGTATTAAAAAGGCAGCCGGCGATGCCAATTCCGTTAATTATGAAGTAATGACTTATGAAGGCTACGGTCCTTCCGGCATTGCTATTATCGTAGATACACTGACCGATAATAAAAATCGGACAGCTGCTAACGTCAAACATGCTTTTTCCAAGGGAAATGGCAATATTGGCACACCGGGCTGTGTGTCCTATATGTTTGATAAAAAGGGGCAGATCATTATCGACAGAGAAGAAGTCTCCATGGATCCAGATGAATTAATGATGACAGCCCTGGATGCAGGCGCTGAGGATTTTGTGGAAGAAGAGGATTCTTACACGATCCTGACATCTCCGGATGATTTCAGCCAGGTCCGTGAAGCTCTGGAAGCTGCCGGGATCCCAATGGTAGAAGCACAGGTTGAAATGATCCCGCAGACCTATGTGGATCTGACAGACGAAGAAGACATCAAGAATCTGAACCGTATCCTGGATATGCTGGATGATGATGACGATGTTCAGGAAGTTTACCATAACTGGAATGAATAATCACAGACTCGTTAAATAAGATGAAGAAGCATATGATCGTGGGCGTAGAGCCAGGCTCCATCGCCCACGAATTATCTATAGAACCGGGCGATCATCTCCTGACAGTGAACCAAGAACCTGTCAGGGATGTTTTTGATTATCAGTTTTTTGTTACAGAAGAGTATCTGACGCTTGAAATCGAAAAAAAGAACGGTGATATTGAAGAAATAGAGATTGAAAAGGATCCGGGCGAAGATCTGGGTCTCTTATTTGCTTCTGATCTGATGGATGAGTACCATTCCTGCGCTAATCGCTGTATTTTCTGCTTTATTGATCAAATGCCTCCTGGGATGCGTGAAACGCTATATTTCAAAGATGATGATTCCCGCCTTTCTTTTCTTCAGGGAAATTATGTGACATTGACAAACATGAAAGAGGAGGATGTCGACCGTATCATCAAGTACAAAATGGAGCCGATCAATGTTTCCATTCATACAACCAACCCGGATCTCCGCTGCCAGATGCTGCAAAACCGTTTTGCGGGTAAGGCGCTTGCTTATCTTGACCGTTTATATGAGGCCGGCATCACGATGAATGGGCAGATCGTCCTTTGTAAGGGCGTGAATGATGGAAAAGAGCTGGAAAAAACGCTTTCGGATCTTTCAAAATATGTCCCTGTTATGGAATCTGTCTCGATCGTTCCGGTTGGTCTGACCAAATATCGGGATAATCTATTCCCACTGGAACCTTTTTCCAAAAAAGATGCGGAAAATGTAATAAAAACGGTAGAAATATTTCAGAATTCTATATATAATAAATCGTTAACTCATTTCGTTCACGCGAGTGATGAGTTTTATCTGCTTGCAGAAGCGCCGCTGCCGGAAGAAGAACGCTATGATGGTTATCTTCAACTGGAAAACGGCGTAGGTATGTTACGTCTGCTGAAAGAGGAGTTCCAGGAGGCATTAGGAGCGATAAATACAGATCTTTCAATTGACAGATCCTTTTCTATCGCGACAGGTGCCCTGGCTTATCCGTATGTAAAAGAATTGACGGAACAGGCATGTAAAAGAATGCCGAAAAGCAGGATCGATTTTCGTGTGTTTGAGATCAAAAATCACTTTTTTGGGGAATCGATCACGGTTTCCGGTCTGATCTGCGGGCAGGATATCTTAATGCAGCTGAAAGGAAAAGAGTTGGGAAAAGAACTCCTCCTTCCTGTTAATATGTTCCGCTCCGGAGAAGAATACTTTCTGGATGATGTGACAAAGGCGGATCTGGAACGGGAGCTGAAAGTAAAAGTGACGATTGTGCCTAGAGACGGCGAAGCACTGCTTCGGGCGATCATGGGACTGGAAAATACAGATTTTAGGAGACAGATTTATGAGCAAGCCGATCGTGGCGATCGTGGGCAGGCCTAATGTAGGAAAATCCACATTGTTTAATGCGCTGGCCGGCCGCAATATTGCCATCGTTAAAGATACGCCGGGTGTGACCCGAGACCGGATCTATGCAGATGTTTCCTGGCTTGATATGGATTTTACCTTGATCGATACAGGCGGAATTGAGCCGGACAGCAGTGATGTGATCCTTTCTCAAATGAGAGCGCAGGCACAGATCGCGATCGACACGGCTGATGTCATTATCTTTATCACGGATGTCAGACAGGGGCTTGTTGATGCGGATGATAAAGTCGCCGATATGCTCAGACGGTCTCATAAACCGATCGTGCTGGTCGTCAATAAAGTAGATAACATGGCAAAGTATCTGCCGGATGTCTATGAGTTTTACAATTTGGGATTAGGTGATCCTATCCCTATCTCCGCAGCTAATAAGCTGGGATTCGGAGATATGCTGGATGAAGTGACCCGCCATTTTGACCGGTCTTACCTGGAAGAAGAGGAAGACGAACGACCAAGAATAGCCATCATCGGTAAACCGAATGTCGGGAAATCATCCATGATCAATGCCTTATTAGGCGAAAATCGGGTACTGGTTTCTGATATCCCGGGAACAACACGTGACGCGATCGACACAATCATAGAACGTGATGGAAAAGAATATGTTTTTATTGATACAGCCGGACTCAGACGGAAATCCAGGATCAAGGAAGAACTGGAACGTTATTCCATTGTCCGTGCAGTAGCTGCAGTTGAAAAGGCCGATGTTGTTATTGTTGTGATATCTGCAGAAGAAGGTATTACAGAACAGGACGCCAAAATCGCAGGGATCGCACACGAACGCGGAAAAGGCATCATCATCGCTGTCAATAAATGGGATGCCATCGAAAAAGATGATAAAACGATCTATCGTTTTTCAGATAAAGTTCGCCAGGTGCTTTCATTTATGCCTTATGCCAGACTATTGTTTGTATCGGCAAAGACAGGGCAGCGGATGGAAAAACTGTTTGAATTGATCGATGTGGTTGTCGAAAATCATTCCCGCAGGATCCAGACCGGTGTGCTGAATGAGATCATCACGGAAGCAACGGCGCTGAACCAGCCGCCTTCTGATAAGGGAAAACGTTTAAAAATCTTTTATACAACGCAGGTTGCTGTCAAGCCGCCGACATTTGTTGTTTTTGTAAATGATAAGGAATTAATGCATTTTTCTTATCTTCGTTACCTGGAGAATAAGATCCGGGAAGCTTTTGGCTTTGAAGGGACACCTCTTAAGTTCTTTGTACGGGAAAGAAAAGAGAGGGAGTAAATAGACTAACATACTTTACTCGGGGGAATAATTAAAATGCCGTTTACACCGTTTTTTACACCGGAACGAATATTTTTACTGTATTGCCTTGCCGGAGGCTTTATTATCGGGCAGCTTCAGTTTTCGTTTTTCTTTTCAAAATTAAAGAAAAAAGATCTCCGTCATCATGGTACAGGAGAGTATGGCGCAACCAATGCGTTCCGTGTCCTTGGTGCTCCATTAGGTATTCTGACATTTCTCCTTGATTTTGGTAAGACCGTACTTGCCATTTATATCGCAACTAAAGTTCTCCCGATGCACCCGGAACTGGCCATTGATTTTCACGCCCTTGTTCTTTATACAGGTTTAGGTGTCGTTCTCGGTCACATTTTTCCGGTATATCTGAAATTCCATGGTGGAAAAGGTTTTTCCTGTACACTTGCCACTTTCTTCTGCCTGCAGGATATCAAGCTCATCGGTGTTGTGATCCTGGTATTTCTGGTGATGTTCCTGGTCTCCAGATACGTATCCCTGTCATCCATGGTGACAGTTTTCTTTGGCGGCATCAGTTTTATGTTCTTTATGCTGATGCGGTGGACTTATGTGGAAACGGATTGGATCTTTGACTGCCAATGCGCGTTAGTCCTGTTATTTGTGTTCTGCCTGATCGCACATAGAAGCAATATCGTACGGCTTGTCTTTGGCGATGAGAGAAAGTTTTACTTCCGAAAGAAAAAACGTCTGGAAGCGCTGGAAGAAGATTATACCAATTTTGATAAATACTTTGATGAGGTCGAGGCTGAAGAGTCTGGTCTTGCATCCGTTGAATCTGCTCTTTTAAGTGGAGAAGCAGAGCTGGAAGCTACTGGTCCGGATGAAATGACAGAAGCTGCGGAAGAAGCAGCTGTAGAGGCGGAAGAAGCCGCAGAAGAAGTTGTTGAGGAAACAGCAGAAGAAACAATTGAGGCTGAGGCAGAAGCAGAATCTGCTGAAGTGGCAGTCGAAGAAACAGAAGAAACCGTAGAAGAAGCAGCTGAAACCACGGAAGAAATTACTGAAGAAATTAATGAAGAAGCCGTAGAAGCAGTTGCAGAAACAGCAGAGGAAACTGCCGAAACTACAGAAGAAGCAGCGGAAGAGATTAAGGAAGCTGCTGATGAGATAACTGAAGAAACTGTTGAAGAAGCTGCTGAAACAACGGAAGCAGTAACTGAAGAAGGAGAAGAAGCGCCAGAGGCAGTTGAGGAAGTTGCTGAAGAAGCACCAGAAGAAGTTGAAGAAACTGTAGAGGAAACTGCTGAAGAAGCTACAGAAGAAGTTGAAGAAACTGTAGAGGAAACTGCTGAAGAAGTAACAGAAGGAGTAACAGAAGATGTTACAGAATCTGTGGAAGAAACAGCAGAAGAGTTAACAGAATCTGCCGAAGAGATTACGGAATCAGTTGAAGAGGCTGAGGAAGAGTCTGCAGCAGAAATTGCTGATGAAACAGAAGAAGCTGCTGAAGAAACAGAAGAAACAGTAGAAATGGCTGCAGCCGCTGCAATTCCGTTAGCAGGTTTCTTTGGCAGGATCAAATCCCTGTTCCGTAAACCAGAACAGCCAGAAGGGGCAGAAGAGGTTAATACATTTGAATCTATTGAACCTGTATCCGAAGAAATACAGGAGTCAATGGAACAGACAGATGAGACAATTGAAGATCATCTGAAGACAAAGTTCAAAGATTTTGACATTACCAAGAAGATTGGTCTTTCCCTTGGAGGAGAAGAAGAAAATCCGGAAGAAGCTGTACAGTCTGCCGGCACAGAAGAAACTCCTGAAAAAGAAGCTGCTAATGTGGCTGCAGGAGGTTTGCTTGCTGCAGGGTTCTTCGGACGGATGAAAGATAAACTGCAGAAAGCTATCCACCCACAGGAAAAAGAAATACCTGTATTCCTGTCAGATGACATGAATCAGGCTGAAGAAACGGTTAATGAAGCAGTGGAAGAAACGGCAGAAACTGTAGAAGAGACAACAGAAGCAGTGGAAGAAACTGCTGATGAAGTCACGGAGACCATAGAAGAAACAGTAGATGAAGTTACGGAGAGCGTTGAAGATACTGTAGAGGAAGCAGTAGAAGAAGTTTCTGATGTTGTGGATGAGGCAGTAGAAGAAACTGCAGAAGAATTCACTGAAAATGCTGATGAAACCGTAGAAGAAGCTTCCGATGTCACAGAAGAGGCAGTGGAAGAAACGGCAGAAACAGTAGAAGACGTGGCTGAGGAAGCAGATGCCCAGGAGCTGACAGGAGGAGTGGTATTACCTGGATTCTTTGCAAGAATGAAGGCAAAAGTCATCAGATCAGTTAACTTGGATGAATGGAAAGAGGATGCGAAGGAAGCATCCGACGAAATTGAAAATGCAGCTGATGAAGTTTTCGGCAGTGAGGAAACAGAAGATATTCAATCTTATGAAGAATCAGAATCATTTGATGAACCTGTTGAATCAATTGCAGACAACCCAGTAGAAGAACTTGTCCAGGACCCAGCTAAAGAGCAGGTTGAAGTAGTTCAGGAAAAGGCTCCTTCGAAATTTGCCGGTTTCCTGAATAAAGTTAGATCGATCCTTCCAAATCAGACAGAAGAACCGAAAACTTTTGAAGAAGAGCCAGATGCTATTTCAGACACTGAAACAGCGGACGATGTCCCGGAAGCAGCAACTGAGCCTGTTGAAATGACAGAAGAAGAGGCACAGCAGCTGGAAGCAGCAGGGGATGAGTTTTTGGACACAGTTACCGGAGATCTGGCCGAAGTAGAAGAAGCAAACGATGATATTGCGGATGAACCTAAGGTTGGTTTCTTTGGCAAGATCCGTAACAAATTCCGTAATTTTGACATCACTGAGAAAATCGGTCTTTCTATGAATGCAGAAGAGCAGGAAGAGGCTAAGGAAGACGCTGTAGAAAATACAGAAGATGTCGAAGAAGAACTATTAGAAAAAGCAGAAGACTTTCATGATGGTCTTGTTGAAAAAATAGAAGATATTAAAGATTCTTTTTCTGAAAAAGTCGAAGACTTCAAAGAAACTGTTGAAGAAAAAGCAGGAGATATCAAAGAAGATATTGAAATAACGGAAGCCAAGGCAAAGGCAGGTATCGAACTACAGACAGAAAAAATCGCTCAGGATTTTAAAGAAGCGACGGAGGAAATCTCCGACGATCTCAAAAAAAAAATCTGACGATTTTGTAGAGGACACTGTTATTCCGATCAAAAAACGGAAACTGGGCAGAGAAGCCAGAAGAGCAGTAGCTTCTGTGACATTCCGGCAAAAGACATCAGACTTGAAATTTGGCGCAAAGGTACAGTTTGCCAAATGGAAAGCAGCGGCGGAACTGACCGCAGATCAATTAAAGAAAAAACAGAGGTAATAGAACATGGCGCGAATTGCTGTTCTGGGAGCAGGCAGCTGGGCTTTAGGCATCAGTCTTCTGCTTCATGATAATGGACATGAAGTCACTATCTGGAGCGCTCTTCAAGAAGAACTGGAGCAGATCGATCAACATCATGAAAATCCGAACTATCTTCCGGGAATAGAGATTCCTGCAGATATCCATACGGAACCGGATATCGCAAAAGCTGTTTTTGGGAAAGAAGTCATTGTTCTTGCCGTAGCATCCAAATATATTCGTAATACTGCGAAACTTTTGAACGGACTGATTCCTGATGGACAGATAATTGTGAATCTGGCAAAAGGAATCGAGTCCGATTCTTTATCTCCTTTATCCGAAGTGATTAGGGAAGAAGTTCCAAATGCTAATATCTGTGTTCTATCCGGACCAAGTCATGCAGAAGAAGTGGCATCTAAATTGCCAACTCTGGTTACGATCGCCGGTAATGATATGGAGACCGCAAAGTATCTGCAGTCTATTTTTGCAAGCCCCGTTTTCCGTGTATATACCAGCGATGACGTTATGGGAATAGAAATAGGCGGAGCGTTAAAGAACGTGATTGCTCTTGCTGCAGGTATGGCAGATGGTCTTGGCTATGGGGATAATATTAAAGCGGCACTGATCACGCGCGGTATTCGTGAAATATCCAGACTTGCAACTTGTATGGGAGCAAAAAACCAGACTTTATATGGTCTTTCCGGTATGGGCGACTTGATCGTTACCTGTGCATCCATGCACAGCCGTAACCGGCGGGCAGGCATTTTGATCGGTCAGGGAAAAACCATGGAAGAAGCGGTAGAAGAAGTTCATATGGTTGTGGAAGGTATCGTTTCAGCGAAAGCCGCATTGCAGCTGGCAGAGAAGTACCAGGTGGAAATGCCTATCGTTTCGCAGGTCAATCGAGTCCTTTTTGACCATTTGCCTGTTAGGGAAGCTGTTGATAATCTGATGATGAGAGATCTGATCGCTGAATGATGAACAAAGAAACGTTTTCAATTGATCAAATAACCTGGAATGACCTGGATCTGACGGAGATATACAATCGTATGAATATCTGTCACTCATCTGTCGGGGCGGAGGTATTAAAGCAGACACTTACAGAACTGGTATTTGATGAATCTATACTGCAGGAACGCCATCAAAAGGCAGTTTCTCTGCAGGAAAACCATATACGCTCTAATAAACTCAATAAGATCTTTACCAATCTTGGAAAAACCAAAAAGGTTTCTTTCCTGGATTACATTTTCAAATTAAATGAGATCAAACCGGAAAGCAATATTAAGCATTTTGTTCTGATCGTGCTCCTTCTGATCAGCATAGCCTTGATTTTTGTAAAACCAGTTATCGGCATTATTGCTCTGGTTGTTATGATCGCAGTCAATATTGCCCTCTATTTCCGGTTTAAAGCACCAGTCGAGCCTTATTTCAACTGCATTAAATATCTGGCATCTATGGTTATTGCAGGAGATAAGATAAAGGATGTTCTGAAAGGAGCAGGGGAAGTATTTACTGCAGACAGGGATGAATTAGAGCGGCTGGTCAAAGTATTTGGCCAGATCCGGAGAGGAAGTTTTCTGATCACAAATTCTGTATCCGGTTCCCTGGTGGATGTCATTATGGATTACATCCGTATGCTTTTCCATGTGGATCTGATCAAATTTCATTCGATGCATAAGTACTGCTCTCAACATGAGGAGGATATCCGGACACTATACGATACATTAGGCGGAATAGAGACCGTTATTTGTATCGCACATTTTCGTGAAGAGCACCCTTCGTACTGCCTCCCGGTTTTCCATAAGGATCCGTCCACATTACTTTCACTAAAGACAGAAAATGCTTATCATCCGCTGGTGAAAGATCCGGTCAAGAACAGCATCACCGCAGAGCGTTCGATCCTCTTAACAGGCAGTAATGCATCGGGTAAATCTACCTTTCTTAAAATGATCGCGATCAATCAGATCTTTGCTCAGACGATCTGTACAGTCCTGGCAGATTCATTTGAAACATCATTTTTCCGTGTTTATTCTTCTATGGCACTTTCGGACAATATTTTAGGGGAAGAAAGCTACTTTGTGGTTGAGATCAAATCCATGAAGCGTATTTTCGATGCATTGTCACAGGAAAGTCCGGTCATGGTTTTTGTGGATGAAGTCCTTCGTGGGACAAATACGCAGGAGAGGATCGCGGCATCTACCCAGATCCTGCGGAAATTAAGTACGGAAAACGCCCTTTGTTTTGCTGCTACACATGACATCGAACTTACACAGCTTTTAGAAGATGTTATGGATAATTATCATTTTTCAGAGCAGATCCAGGAGGATTCTGGTCATATCACATTTGATTATAAGCTGAAAAACGGCAGGGCAGACAGCCGAAATGCCATCCTTCTTTTGAAAGCTTACGGTTTCCCGCAGGAAGTCGTCGATGCTGCCTTCTCCATGACGGAAAACCATACGGATAAAATCGAAAAAAAATAACACAAATTCGCAGGAAATCCCTTTGAAAAATAAATAGAGTAAGATATAATAACTTTGTATGTAAATCAGTACAATGTTTCATTGTGCTTAGGTAGCTTATAACTATTTTAAAACTAAGTGAGGACAAAAAAATGGCAAAAGCGAAAACAACTGTAAAGTTCCAGGGAACTTTAGAACAAGAGAAAGCTTTGCAGGAAGTCATTGAAGCTCACAAAGATCAGCCAGGTGCTCTCATGCCTGTTTTGCAGGCCGCACAGGGCATTTACGGGTACCTCCCGGTAGAGGTACAGGAAATGATCGCTTCCGGGCTTCATATTTCCACTGCAGAGGTTTACGGTGTTGTAACTTTCTATTCTCAATTCTCCTTAAATCCGAAAGGCAAATACAATGTTTCTGTTTGCCTGGGAACAGCCTGTTATGTAAAAGGTTCTGAAAAGATCCTTGAGGCTGTTGAGAATAAGCTGGGGATCAAGAGTGGAGGATGTACAGAAGACACCAGATTCTCGATCGACGTAACCAGGTGTTTAGGTGCCTGCGGACTTGCTCCGGTCATGACGGTGAATGAAGACGTTTACGGCAAGGCAGAACCTAAGAAAATAGCGGAGATCATTGACCGCTATATGAACGATTAGGAGGGCGCCATGACTATAGAACAATTAAACCAGATCAGAGAAGAAAAACGCGAACTCGTAATGATTCGTAAGATCGTGAAAGAAGAAGGCGAAAAACTTGCTGCCAATACAGGATACCGGAAACAGGTCCTGATCTGTGGTGGTACCGGATGTACTTCTTCTGGATCGAAAGTGATCATCGATGCACTGGAAACAGAGCTGGAGAAGAAAGGTCTGAATGACGTTCTGGTTGTTAAGACCGGCTGCTTTGGCCTTTGTGCTCTCGGTCCTATCATGATCGTATATCCGGAAGGAACATTCTATTCCATGATGACTCCGGAGCATGTTGTGACCGTATGTGATCAGCATCTTGTAGAAGGCGGAGAACCAGTGAAAGAGCTTCTTTACGTAGATTCCGTTATGGAAGACGGCACGATCCTTCCATTAAGCGAGACTCCTTTCTACAAAAAACAGAAACGTGTTGCTTTAAGAAACTGTGGTGTGATCGCTCCGGAAGATATTAATGAGGCAATTGCACTTGATGCTTATCAGGCTCTTTATAAGTGTCTGACAGAAATGACCCCGGATGAAGTCATCCAGGTCATGATCGATTCCGGTCTTCGCGGACGTGGCGGTGCAGGATTCCCTACTGGCTTAAAGTGGAAATTTGCATGTGACAGACGCGGAGAAGTTCAGAAATTCGTATGCTGCAACGCTGACGAAGGTGACCCGGGTGCATTCATGGATCGTTCCATCCTGGAAGGTGATCCGCACGTTGTATTAGAAGCTATGGCAATTGCCGGCTATGCAATCGGATCTAACCAGGGTTATATCTACGTTCGTGCAGAATACCCAATCGCAGTTGAGAGACTGAATATCGCCATTGCACAGGCCAGAGAATTAGGCCTGTTAGGTGAAAACATTTTTGGCACAGATTTCAGCTTTGATATTGAGCTTCGTCTTGGATCCGGCGCATTTGTTTGCGGCGAAGAGACCGCTCTTATGACCTCCATCGAAGGTCATCGTGGTGAGCCGAGACCTCGTCCGCCATTCCCGGCAGTCAAAGGTTTATTCGGACAGCCGACAATCCTGAACAACGTTGAGACCTGGGCTAATATTCCACAGATCATCATGAACGGTGCTGACTGGTTCAATGCTATGGGTACAGAGAAATCCAAAGGTACCAAAGTATTTGCATTGGGCGGCAAGATCAACAATATCGGTCTTGTGGAAGTAGAAATGGGAACGACCCTTCGCGAGATCGTCGAAGAGATCGGCGGCGGCGTTCCGAACGGCAAAGCATTCAAGGCAGCTCAGACCGGCGGTCCTTCCGGCGGATGTATCTCTGCTGAAAACCTGGATGTTCCTATCGACTATGATAACCTGATCGAAATCGGATCCATGATGGGATCCGGCGGACTGATCGTTATGGATGAAGATAACTGTATGGTAGATATTGCAAAATTCTTCCTGAACTTCACCGTTGATGAGTCCTGCGGTAAATGTACAGCCTGCAGAATCGGTACCAAGAGATTGTATGAGATTTTGGAAAAGATCACCGCAGGTGAAGCTACAATGGAAGATCTGGAGAAGATGGAGTATCTGTGCGAGAAGATCAAACAGAATTCCCTTTGTGCTCTGGGTCAGACGGCTCCAAACCCGGTCGTATCCACTTACAAGTTCTTTAAAGATGAGTATCTTGCTCACGTGAACGATAAGAAGTGTCCGGCAGGCATCTGTAAAGCACTCTTAGAGTTCTGGATCGATCCTGAGAAATGTAAGGGATGTACACTGTGTGCAAAGAACTGTCCTGTTAATGCAATCACAGGCAATCTGAAAGAGCCGCATGTAATCGATAACAATCTGTGTATTGGCTGCGGAACCTGTCTTACAAATTGTAAGTTTGGCGCAGTGACAAAACGATAGGAGGTGCCGAAAATGATTAATTTGACAATTGATGGAATTCAAGTTCAGGTAGAAGATGGCACAACTATTTTACAGGCTGCCCAGGCTGTCGGTATTGATATCCCAACACTTTGTTACATGAAGGAGCTTGCTCCGGACGGATCCTGCAGAATGTGTCTTGTGGAAGTAGAGGGCGCTCGTGGTCTTATGACCGCATGTGCAGCTCCTGTTACTGAAGGCATGATCGTTCATACCGATACACCAGCTGTTCTTGAATCAAGAAAATTCATCCTTGAGATGATGCTTTCCAATCATACCGGAGACTGCATGAGCTGTGCAGCAAACGGTAAATGTAAACTTCAGCAGTATGCGATGGATTATGAAGTAGAGCGCGGAGATTTCGAAGGTGAGACCTGCCAGATCGCACCGGATGATTCATCACCGTTCTTTGTATATGATCCGGGCAAATGTATTTTGTGCCGCCGCTGCGTACGTACCTGCCAGGAGATCCAGTGCAATGGTACGATCGCTGCTACGGAAAGAGGTTTCGAAACTACTGTTTCACCTGTCATGGGAATCAAGATCGCAGATTCTAACTGCGTAAGCTGCGGTAACTGCGTACAGGCTTGCCCGACAGGCGCTCTTTCCCTGAAAGCTGGCAAGAAGTTCCGTGAATGGGAGACCAAGAAGATCCTTACCACATGTCCTCACTGTGCAACGGGCTGCCAGTATTATCTGGTTGTGAAAAATGGCAAGATCGTTGCAGTGGAAGGCGCTGATGGTCCATCCAACAACGGACAGCTTTGTGTCAAAGGACGTTTCGGATCCTTCGAATTCGTTCATGATGAGGGAAGACTGACCGATCCTCTGATCAAGAGAGACGGCAAATTTGAAAAAGCAACCTGGGATGAAGCATTAGATCTGGTTGCTGCTAAATTTACCGAACTCAAGAAGAAATACGGCAGCGAGTCTCTGGCTGGTTTTGCCTGCTCCAGAGCTCCGAACGAAGACTGCTACATGCTGCAGAAACTGGTTCGCTGCGCATTCGGCTCCAACAACGTAGATAACTGTGCACGTGTCTGCCACAGCGCATCCGTACATGGTCTGGCTATCACACTTGGATCCGGTGCTATGACAAATACCATTAAAGATATCACGGAAGAGCCTGATGTCATTATGATCGTCGGCTCCAACCCGACAGAGGCTCACCCGGTCGTCGGTGCACGTATTCGTCGTGCAGCTCGCCGTGGAGCAAAACTGATCGTTGTTGACCCACGTGATATCACATTAACAAAAGACGCGGCAATCCATCTGAAGATCAAACCGGGAACCAACGTTGCATTTGCAAACGGTATGATGAACATTTTCATCAACGAAGGTCTGATCGATGAGGAATTCATCAAGACCAGAACAGAAGGTTTTGAAGAATTAGCTGAAATCGTTAAAGATTACACACCTGAGAAGGTTGCAGAAATCTGCCATATCGATGCAGAAGATCTGAAAGCTGCTGCAAGAATGTATGCAAAAGCAGAGAAGGCTCCGATCATCTACTGTCTGGGTGTTACAGAGCATTCAACTGGTACTGAAGGCGTTATGAGCATGTCTAACATGGCTATGATGGTTGGCAAGCTCGGCCGTCCTGGCTGCGGTGTGAACCC
>JAGCAK010000106.1 GCA_017652745.1 Lachnospiraceae bacterium | reverse complement strand
TTCTCATTTTCTCCGTCATGGCGTTTTTCTTTACGCTCTTTCTTTCCGGCATGGCTGATAAGGCATGGAATCCTCATGTCAACGATTCCTATGAGATTGAGGGAACCGATCTGACCATCCGGTATTCTGATAAAAAAGGCAACGGCATTTTCGAGGGGGACCCAATAACCGGCGTCCTGAAAGTCGAAGGCTCTTTCGGGCACGACTGGGGAATCGCGCTGGAAGGCGATTATCTCTATCTGAATGAATACCGCAACTCCACGCTCGGTATGGTGTTCTGCCAGCTGGTGCGGATCAATCTTCAAACCTACGAAAAGGAAATCCTGATGCGCAATACCATCCTTCGCGGGCAGTGTACGTCCGGGGAGCTGGTCTGTGTCAGCGATATCCTGATGCCTGCATTGCAGCCACAGACCAATGAGCTCTGCCGCCTGTATGCTATGACAGATTCCAAAATTAATCTGCAGTCAGATGGCGGAACTGTCCTGTTCATCGATCCTGTCGATGCAGAGATCCTGTATGAAACAGAAGGAGAAGGTGTGCTCTCCGATGAGTTCACCGCCCTCTATCTGGATCATTCTCTGGAAGAAATCCGAAAGGAGGAGAGCCGGTAATGAAGATCAAATTCGGGATCAATGACAGAAAAGTGATCAACGGCGCTACTCTCTATCTGCGGATCTTCCAGATATCGTCTCTGCTGCCGCTGTTTTATATCTTCCTGATCAATGTCTATCCGGCAGTGATCATGGGACAGAACCTTTGGTCCATCCTGTTTGAGCTTGGGATCGTTTCTATTCCGCGTGCAGAAGCATTGCTGCTTTCTTTCCTTTATAAACTCATGCTGAACGAGGTCGTTATCTATTTCGTTCTGCTCGTGTTTGCGTTTGTCTATGGACTGATCCTGAAGAAGCTGCTTGGCGGCCCGGAGAAACGGGCGATTCTGATCCGGAAGATCCTGATCATTTTGATCTTCCTCGATCTGGTACTGCGGCTTCTTCCGTTCCCGTTCAACTACTCTTTCGCCTGGTACTTCGTAGTAATCGGATGTCTGGTGCGGGTCGCAAGTATCATCTTTCTGATCCTGGATCTGAAACGCCAATGATCTGGAACGCCAATAATCTGAAACGGCAATAATCTGAACTGACATGATTTAAAACAACAGTAAAAAAACAGCAGACCTTCCAAAGAAGTTCTGCTGTTTTTCATGAGCGTGCGGGGATTCGAACCCCGGACAACTTGATTAAAAGTCAAGTGCTCTACCACCTGAGCTACACGCCCATTCAATTATCAAGGCAATTCTTGCCAGCAGGGCTAGCTGGATTCGAACCAGCGAATGCAGGAGTCAAAGTCCTGTGCCTTACCGCTTGGCGATAGCCCTAAAAAACAGGATGCTCCTATGCTGTGCCTGTTAAGGTGGGAGATGGGACTCGAACCCACGGCCTCCAGAGCCACAATCTGGCGCGCTAACCAACTGCGCCACACCCACCATATGAAAAGTATAAACCTTCCAGCGTGCCTGAAGGGATTCGAACCCCCGACCCACGGCTTAGAAGGCCGTTGCTCTATCCAGCTGAGCTACAGACACGGATAAACCATTTCCCCTTTCGGGAAAAAAAGAGCGGGTGATGGGAATCGAACCCACGTATCCAGCTTGGAAGGCTGGTGTTCTACCATTGAACTACACCCGCGCAACGTGACTTGTCAGTCAACTTCGGTATTATAGCAAATGATTTTCTTCTTGTAAATAGCCAATTACACGAATTCCTGCGTTATGATCCAGTGGGCTTGGATGGTCATAATCAAAGGCCAGAAACGCCGGTGGATCCAAGCTTTGCGCCTCTTCTTCCCACACAGAATAAGTGAAAAGATCCACATGATCACGCTTTGGAAGACCTTCCTCATAAAACAGGCGGACCTGTTTTTCATAAGGCTTCCGGTCATTGGCAAATGGAGGTCTTTTCTTCGCTTTTTCCCTGCGGTAATAATCCAGCGTCAGTGCTTCTTTCCACAATACTTCCTTTTCCGGTGCCGTCAGCATGGCAAATCCCAAAAGGATCTGATAGCGGTCAAGGCGAGTCGGACCGTGCAGATCATAATCCATCGAAAGGATATAGTCCGCCAGCTGCTGATACATATCGAAGGCAGAATCAAAACATGTTTCCAGGGCCTTAATCGATGCCTCAAACTGATGCGTGTTGAAATATACTTCCAGCGCATCCTCCACCCGTTTGAGCATCCCGATCTCATCTGCAGATACCCAGCGTGTGGATATCACTTCATATGGCGCGTCGTCCATATAAACGATCCCATAATCTGCCGCCTTCTCAGCCATGTAAGATCCCTTCAGTACTTTCAGAAATCCTAACTGCAGCTGGTCAGGCTGCATCGCATAAACATCGTCAAAACTTTTCCGGAAACTGCTCAGATCTTCTAACGGCAGCCCGGCGATCAGATCCAGATGCTGATGCACATTGCATCCCTGTCTGATTTTCTCCACGTTTGAAGAAAGCCGTGCAAGATCCATCGTCCGCCGGATCTCTTTGACTACATCCGGATTCGTGGTCTGCACACCGATCTCCAGCTGCACCTGACCCGGACGCATCTGCACAAGCAGGGCAATCTCTTCCTCATTCAGAAGGTCGCCCGCGATCTCAAAATGATAATTGGTTACGCCGTTATCGTGACTTAAGATCCAGCGCAGGATCCTTAGACAATGCTCATGGTCACAGTTGAACGTCCGGTCCACAAACTTGACCTGTTTGACTTTAGCCCGATAGAAGAAATCCAGTTCCTTCTCCACCTTTTCCCACGGACGGATCCGAACATGGCGGCTGACAGAAGATAAGCAGTAGCTGCAGGAAAAAGGGCATCCGCGGGAAGATTCATAATACAGGATCTTATTCTGAAAAGAATCCAGCGCATCTTCCGAATAAATAAACGGGAGCTCTGCCATCTGTACCTCGCCGCCTGCCAATATCCCGGAAAGAGGATCCCCCGCGCGGTAGCTTTGGATCAGTTTCAGACAGCTCTCCTCCCCTTCTCCCTGCATGATGCCGGAAAGCCAGGAATTCTCCCTCAGGATCCGCTCGCTTTCAAAACTTACCTCCGGTCCTCCTGCCCAAATGTCAGCATCCGGCAGACGCCCAGAGACCTCCTGCGAAAGGCGCCTCATCACGTTCCAGTTCCAGATATAGCAGGACAAAAGAACCACGTCCGGCTTCTGTTCACAGATGTCAGAAAGGATCTCTTCGAAAGGATTATTGATGGTGGATTCCAGAATCGCAAGCTCCTCTCCCGGGATGGAAGGATCATGCGCAAGCGCATACTCCCGCAAAATGCGGACCGCCGGATTGGAATGGATATATTTGGAATTGATGGCGACAAAAAGAAACTTCATTCGTCTTCCTGAATGACATACTTCCTGGTCTTCCATTTACCACTGAGCAGAAAGGCTCCGCCAATAAAGAGAGGCATGGTGCCGGACAGTGCATCGCCCAGCCAGAATCCAAAGTATTCCATCTTAAAGACGACGCCGAACAAAAGACCCAGACCAACACGCGCGACAAATGCATCCAGAATTGCCACAACGAAATTGATCTTATAATTGGCGCTGCCATTGATAAAAGCTCCAGTAGGTGCCCGGACAATGGCGCCTACAAAGTTGATGATCAGGATCGGCAGATACTCCATGGCCACCGGAATAATGGAAGCATCCGATGTAAAGATCATGAAGATCTGGCTTGGGAACAGAAGCACGAGGACCATGCAAAGACCCGTGATCGATCCGCAGATGGCAAAAATGGCCAGCATGATCTTAGGCACACGTTCGTACTTTGCACCGCCTATATTCTGTCCGATCATGGAAGATCCGGCTGTGTTGACTGAGTTGGAAACCAGCATTGGCACGCTGCAGATCTTGTTCCCAACTCCCGCAACTGCAGAAACGATCACACCGTAATTATTGACAAACGAATTGATAAACAGCTTGGAAAAGCTGATAGATGCAGACTTGATAGCCATCGGGATGCCCAGCTTGATCATGATGGAAAAGATAGTTCGATCAATCTTGAAGTCATTTTTAGAAATATCAAATCCCAGTGTCTCTTTCCGCTTGACCAGAAAGATCAGAGCCCAGATAAAGCTGACACCCTGTCCGATGACGGTTGCCAGAGCGGCTCCGAATGTTCCCATATGGAAGACCATAACAAACAGCAGGTCTAAAATGATATTGAGGACAGCTGCCGTAGCAATAAAAATGAACGGATGTCTGGAATCGCCCAGTCCACGCAGAATTGCACTGACAGCGTTATAGCCAAAGATAAAGATCATGCCGGCAATAGTCGTGGTGCAGTATGCCAAAGCTTCCTCATAACTTGCCGCCGGCGTATTCATCACATCAAGGAGCTGATGCCTAAGAAGAAGTCCGCCTGTTGTAAAGACAACGGCACAGATCAGAAGAAAGATGGATAACGTGCCAATAACTTTGCCGACTTTTTCTTTTTGGCCGGCTCCGACAAACTGGGAAATGATAATGGATGCTGCCGCAGAAAAGCCCATGACAAGCATGGTAAAGAAATGCGAAATATCTCCGCCGATGGTGACACCGGAAATGCCTACATTGCCGATCACATGACCAACAACGATCATGTCCACCATATTGTAAACCATCTGGAGTAAGTTCGCGAAAAACAGCGGCATCGAGAAAACGATCAGCTGTCTCCAGATTTTCCCTTATGTAAAATCTGTGATCAAGCCCTTCTTCATAGTATC
>JAGCAK010000105.1 GCA_017652745.1 Lachnospiraceae bacterium | reverse complement strand
GACCTTGCCCAGCTCGGATGCAGTGATACCTGCATCTCTTAATGCCTGCTGTACAGGACCTGCAGTTGCTTCAACCAGATCATGTGTCAGCTCATCGAATTTAGCTCTGGTCAGGTTCATATCCAGATGTTTCGGGCCTTCATTCGTTGCTGTAATGAACGGTAAGTTGATATTTGTTGTCGTAGCGCTGGAAAGCTCTTTCTTTGCTTTTTCAGCTGCTTCACGCAGTCTCTGAAGGGCCATCTTATCTGTAGAAAGATCAATGCCTTCCTGTGCCTTGAACTGTGAGATCAGGTAGTTTGTAACTCTTTCATCAAAGTCATCGCCGCCAAGACGGTTATTACCTGCAGTTGCAAGAACTTCGATAACGCCGTCACCGATCTCGATGATGGAAACATCAAATGTACCACCGCCAAGGTCGTAAACCATGATCTTCTGTTCTGCTTCATTGTCCAGACCATATGCAAGTGCTGCTGCTGTTGGCTCGTTGATAATACGATCGACTTTCAGGCCTGCAATCTTACCGGCATCTTTGGTTGCCTGTCTCTGTGCATCGTTAAAATATGCAGGAACTGTGATGACAGCTTCTGTCACAGTCTCGCCCAGATGTGCTTCCGCATCTGTTTTCAGTTTCTGCAGGATCATTGCGGAAATCTCCTGCGGTGAATAGCTTTTTCCTTCAATGGTGACCCTGAAGTCAGATCCCATCTCTCTTTTGATGGAAGAGATCGTATTGTCAGAGTTTGTAACAGCCTGCCGTTTTGCCGGCTCACCAACTAATCTTTCGCCGTTTTTTGTAAAAGCAACAACAGACGGGGTTGTACGTACACCCTCTGCGTTTGCGATTACGACCGGCTTACCGCCTTCCATAACTGCTACACATGAGTTTGTTGTTCCTAAATCAATACCTATAATCTTTGCCATTTTATTTTCCTCCTATCGGTGGGCCTTACGGCCTGCGGTTTTTTATATATTGATACGCGTTGATACGCGGTTTTTTCGGTTAATTAGCCACCTTGACCATGCTGTACCGGACGACAGAATCTTTGTACATATATCCTTTTTGAAGTTCCTGTACAACAATATTTTCACCGACCGTATCGTCTTCCACATGCATTACTGCATTGTGAAAGTCTGGATTGAATTCACAGCCTTCTGCTTCGATCGGCTTGACGCCGGCATCTTCCAGAGTCTTCAGGAACAGTTTGTGGATCTTATCCATTCCTTCAACAAAAGAGGAATCCTTTTCTTCTTCCGGAACATTCTTCAGTGCCAACTCAAAGTTATCCAGGACAGGTAGGATCTTCTCTACCATCTGCTTAGCTCCCATATCATAACGGGCGCTCTTTTCTTTTTCCGTTCTCTTACGGTAGTTATCAAACTCCGCAAACAGTCTCTGATATTTTTCTCTGGCTTCCAGAAGTTCCTTATCTACAGCTGCTTCCGGAGCAGGAATTTCTTCTTCTGGTGCCTGTTCCGTTTCAGCAGTTTCTTCTGAAACTTCTTCTGTTGCCTCTTCTACTGCCTCTTCCTGCACTTCTTCGGCTGTTTCAGCCTCTTCAGCCATTTTTTCAGCTGCCTCTTTTGCCCATTTCAGGTCTCTTTCTTTTGACACGATTCAAGCCATCCTTTCTGCTATTTCTTTTTTCCTTTTCCGAATTTCTGGTCCAAGCTGCCGGTAACGTTTTTCAGTGCATCCAGAACCTTTTCGTAATCCATCCGTTTTGGACCAATGATTCCGATCTTGCCGTAAACGCCATCTTCAAATTCATAAGTGGCGGTCACGACGGAGCAATCTTTCATGGAATTGACCGGTGTCTCTTCACCGATGTAGATCTGAATCCCGGTCGTGCTTTCTCCGATCTCCTCCAGACTGTCTGTCAGGAGATTTGTCAGCATTTCTTTTTCTTCCAATGTAGAGATCAGGCGGCTGGCGTTTTCATTTCCGCTCAGTTCCGGATACTTGAAGATATTCGTTGCACCACTTGTGAAAATCTCTATCCCGTCTGCCGCTCCGATAGCTGCCACGATTGCATTTAAGATCTCCGAAACCAGCTCTCCCAATTCTCCCGACTGGTCTGCCATATTGGCTGCCATATCAAAGTTGATCTCCTGCAGAGTTAATCCGTTCAGCGTATTGTTAAACAAGAGGTTCAGTTTCAAAAGCGTCTGCTGATCAATCGCTCTGTCCAGTTGGATCATCTCATTCTTTACGATATTTCCTTCCAGGACGATGGTACAAAGAAGTTTTCCTTCATCTACCTGTGTCAGCTGCACAAATTTCAGTTTGTTTTTATTTGCCTGCGGCATGCTGACGAGCGATGTGTAGTTGGTATTATTGGCCAGCATTTTGGCCATGTCTTTCAGGACTTCTTCGATCCGATCAACCCTCTTGTCCATGATCTCCTGCATGGTCTTTAAGGATTCTTCTTTATCGTCCAGTTTCCGGTCTTTTTTATCCAGTTCCTTTTCTCTTGTGGATAACATATCATCCACATAAAGCCGGTAGCCCATGTCTGTCGGAATTCTTCCGGCAGAAGTATGTGGCTGGAAAATGTATCCCAGTTCTTCCAGATCTGCCATTTCATTCCGGATCGTTGCGGAACTCAGATTCAGATCCGTGTACTTAGAGATCGTTCTGGAACCGACCGGTTCTCCGGTCTCCAGATAATTCTTAATAACTGCCTGCAGAATTTTCTTTTTTCTCTCGTCCAGTTCCATGTTTTTCACCTTTTCCAACGGATCTGCTTTTCTCTTTATTAGCACTCAAATTAATAGAGTGCTAACATCTGTTGTTATATTAGCACTATAACAAGAAAGTGTCAATCAATTTCAAGAGTTTTTTTAATGTTATTTTTATAGAAAAAACGCCATTGAAACAGCGGCTTTCTTCATACCAGCAGCACCAGAAAACCGGAAAAAGCGATGCATGGGCCAAAAGGAATCTGTCTTCTTTTATCTTTTTTTCCGCTCAATGCAACAAGCATCAACCCGCACAAGCATGAAAGCGCTAAAACATATAATGTTCTCTCCATACCCAGACATAACGCAGTAACAAAAAGCAGTTTGATATCTCCTCTTCCGAGCATCGTTCTTTTCTTTCCCCTTTCCAGAATAGCAACGATCAATATTAATAAAGCAGCAAATATTACTGATAGCAGAAATTTCAGAATGATCTGTGGAAATGACTCCCCCATACATACACATCGAAACCCCCAAAGAAACAGCGCAGTTACAATTCCTTCATTTGGGATGACCCAGATCATTTGATCAATATATCCGGAAAGAAACAGAATACAGAAAAAAAGCCAGCTGAAAAGAAGATGCCAATCTGCACTTCTTCTGACCAGAAGACATACGGAGCCGGCTGCCATCAGAATGGCTGCTTTGATTCTATCGTTCTCTGTGTTTGAAAGAAGCAAGAGTGTTTTCAACCTTGCTTTTTGCAGCATCAGCTTTTCTGCCCATTTTATAAGCAGATATCCGGCAGCAAGACCGGTTAAAAAGGCCGTGATCAAACGGCCTGATAAGGATAAATAATAGTATAGAATTGGCAAAGAAATCTGTCTTCTCTATGAAGGCATCATCGAATCAATTAAGAGAGGTCATCCTCAGAGTGATTATTTGCTGAACGCGCCAAAGGAAGCAGCATCCTGGTCTCATTTTTATACTCTTCAAATCCCGGCTTGGATGACTGCTTTCCATCTGCCAAAGGAATGCTGACTGTCAGGAAAAGCACGGTGTTTGCAATTGCCCCTGCCAGAAAATACCAGCGGAACGGCAGCACGCAGCAAGCAGACAGCGCAACCGTCCACCACATACAGATCTCGCCCAGATAATTTGGATGTCTTGAATACTTCCAGAGTCCGATCCGGATAAAAGAACCAGTTTTCGTTTTACGGAACTTGTGCATTTCTTTATCAGACAGAAATTCCAACAGAACAGCTCCTACAGAACAAAGGAAAAACAGTACAGACCCGATATTTCCCTCCGCATCACTGCGCATAACGATCACTGCAGGCATAATACATCCATAGACGATCAATGTCGGGACCAAATGAATACCCGTAAAGTTAATGAACGGATACCATTTTCCGGCCTTCTTCTCATATTGCGTATATCTCCAGTCCTGTGCAGACAAGTTTTTGAAGGTATAAGCCCAGTTGCCGGTCAGTCTTATCCCCCAGATCCAGACTGCACCTAAAAGAAGGAGTTTTGCAAGCGTCAGTTCCTGACCCAAAGCGAATAAGGTAAGGATCACCGGAGGCTGCACACTCCAATATGGATCATATACAGAAGCATTGTGGAAAATGCAGCTGAAGATAAAAACAACAATAGTTGCTGCGACATCCGCAAGCAGCAGGTTCAGCCAATAAGCAAATGGAAGGAAACGCCAGACAAGAACGCCAACCACCGTTGCCAGAATATAGATAATTGTAATAATTAAGAAGCTAAAGGATCGTTTTTCTTTCATCATTCTGCCACCTGCTCCGGAAGTTTACAAATATCGACCCACCCCAGATAGTCTGAGACTTCCTCCAGTTCCGGAATGGAAAGTTTCACTGCACTGTTATCACTGCCGCAAGCCGGATAGACAAATTCGAATCGTTTTAAAGATTCATCGAGATAGACATCCACCCCTTCGTTAATGCCAAATGGGCAGACTCCTCCGACATCATGTCCGATAAGATCATGTACCTCATCAAAAGAAAGCATCTTGGCTTTCACATGGAAGGTTTCTTTAAATTTCTGATTATTGACTTTCGCATCGCCGGCACAGACGATCATAACCGGTTTTTCATTCACTTTAAAAGTCATGGATTTGGCAATCTTTTCCGGTTCTGTTCCAACCGCCTTTGCAGCCAGTTCCACCGTGGCACTGGACACGTCAAATACCATGACACGGTCGCCATAACCTTTTTCTTCCAAATATGCTTTCGCTTTTTCCAGTGCCATTACTCTTCCTCTTCTTTCCCTTTTTCGGTTTCAGTCACACCTGCCTCTTTATCCGGTTCTGATGACTGTGCATCTTCAGCAGGCAGTTCTTTCTCTTCCTTTTCTTCCACTGTATAGGTCTCCCAGGAGGATTCATTTTTATTTTTGGCCGCTTTCTTTTCCGCTAATCGTTTTTTATTATACTCTACTGTTCCCACCGCACCTGGACTTAAGACAAGTTCAAAATCCGGCACCCAGGATTTTCGTGCCAGACGTATTCTGTTAATGACTAACAGTACAAATGCACCTGCAAAAACAGCGACGGATAAAAGCTGAGAAACCGCAATATTTGTATTCCAGAGCATCAGGGAATCCGTCCGCATTCCCTCGATCCATGCACGGGCAAGTGCATAGGATCCCAGGTACCACAGGGAAACTTCCCCGTTATACTGCTGGAACCTGCGGAAGATCATGATCAAAATGAAAATAAGCAGACATATCGCACTTTCATACAGGAAGGTTGGTGCGACCTGAATATACTGCACACCATCTACTGTTACCATGTTTTCCCGCATCAGATCCGTGATCACGCCGCCTACTTCATCGTATTTGATCTGCATGGCAAAAAGCGAATCCGTATATTCACCAAAGGCTTCTCTGTTAAAGAAGTTCCCCCATCGTCCTATTGCCTGTGCCAGGACCAGACCCGGCGCGATCGTATCGAAAGCCCTCAAAAAATGGATCTTCTTTACTTTGCAAACTACAAATCCGGCGATTAATCCCCCGATCACGCCGCCATAAATTGCCATGCCGCCACCACGGATATTAATGATCTCAGCCGGATTTGCCAGATAGTAATCCAGTGTAAATAACACATAATAGATCCTGGCTCCGATGATACCAAAAATGATCACAGCAATACCCAGATCGATATAATCATTTGTGTCCTGGTGTGATTTTTTAGCGCCCTTCATAGCAACAACTACAGCCAGGACCATTCCGATCGCAATGATCAGACCATAAAACGCGATCGAAAACTTACCGAATATACTGAATGAACTTGGAAAAAATCCAAGGCTGATTCCAAGATGTGGAAAAATAATGCTGGCTGCACCAGCAGATTCCAATAACATAGTCTCTCCTTATACGTTAAAGCGGAACAGGATGATATCGTCGTCCTGCACCACATAGTCTTTGCCTTCCATACGGATCAGACCTTTTTCCCGGGCACCGCTGTAAGAACCGATCTCAATTAAATCATGGTAATTCACTACTTCTGCTTTAATAAAACCTTTTTCAAAATCCGTATGGATCTTACCTGCAGCCTGAGGTGCTTTCATTCCCTTTGTTATAGTCCATGCTCTGACCTCTTTTTCTCCTGCCGTCAGAAAGCTGGTTAATCCAAGGATGGAATAGCTTGCCTTGATCAGCTTATCCAGACAGGATTCAGATAGTCCCATATCCTCCAGGAACAGTTGTTTTTCCTCATCATCCAGTTCCGATAATTCTGCTTCCATTTTAGCGGAAACGACAAATACTTCTGAACCTTCATCTTTGGCATATTCGCGCACTCTTTGCACGTTTTCATTAGAAGCTCCATCGTCTGCCAGATCATCCTCTGAAACATTAGCTGCGTAAATGACCGGTTTATCCGTCAGAAGATTAAACGTTTTCATTAATTCCGTCTCTTCTTCATCCAGTCCCAGCGTTTTAGCCAGTTTTCCCTGTTCCAGATGAGTTTTGATCTTTTCAAGGAGCGCCAGTTCTGCTGCCAAAGCTTTGTCATTTCGTGCACCGCGGACTGTTTTGGATATCCTTCTTTCCAGTATTTCTATGTCAGAAAAGATCAATTCCAGATTGATCGTCTCGATATCCCTTACTGGATCCACACTGCCATCGACATGCACAACATTGTCATCCTCAAAGCAGCGCACAACATGTACGATCGCATCTACTTCCCTGATGTTTGCAAGGAATTGGTTGCCTAAGCCTTCTCCTTTGGATGCTCCTTTTACAAGGCCGGCAATATCTACAAATTCCACTGTGGCCGGTGTGATTTTCTGGGAATGATAAAACTCGCCCAAAACCTGCAGCCTCTTATCCGGAACAAAAGCGATCCCTATGTTGGAATCGATCGTACAGAACGGATAGTTTGCGCTTTCCGCGCCAGCTTTGGTCAAAGCGTTAAACAGCGTACTTTTTCCGACATTCGGAAGTCCGACGATACCTAGTTTCATTTTTTATCTGTATCTCCTTTTTTTCAGGATCCTGGTGTCCTATGTAACATATCCAGAAATTATAGCATTCTGGCTTGATCCGCTCAATAGTTTCAGTTTCCTGTTTTTTTCAGTCGCTTTCTATCTTTTTTATAAACTTTGCCGGTACCCCGCCAACAACTACATTTGCCGGCACGTCTTTTGTAACAACAGCCCCGGCAGCGACCACAGAATTATCTCCAATTGTAACTCCCCCGGTTATTGTTGCATTCGCGCCGACCCAGACTCGCTTTCCTATATGAATTGGTGCAGGATGCAGCTGCTGTCTTTTTGCAGGATCCATATCATGATTTAACGTCGCTAGTACAACGCCATGCCCGATCAGCGCACCATCGTCGATGGTAATTCCTCCCTGATCCTGAAACTTACAGTCAGAATTAATAAATACATTATTGCCAATCGTGATATTCTTACCGAAATCCGTATAGAAAGGCGGAAACAGTCCAAACATTTCTCCTACCGGTTTCCCGATCAATTGGGAGAAAAGCTCTGCCAGTTCCTCCGGCTCGTGATATTTAGTATTGATCTCCATTGTGATCTTTTGTGCCTGCCGGCTGTAATAACGCATCAGTTCGATCACTTCCGGATCTTCGCCAACCGTATCTCCGTGGTTAAAATGCTGTAGTAATTCATTCAAGTCCATAATCGCTATTCTCTCCACTCAATTGAAAATGTCACGGAAACATTGCCTTCTCCAAATGCTTCCAGCAGTACGTCCTTTGTGGCATCAGGAATCTTTGCAAGCCTGGTGAAGTCCCATGTATTTTCATCGTAATATATGGTTATCTGGTCGCCCTGATACAGGATGACATCTCCGGGACAAGTCGTAATAGTCTCATCATTTCTCGGAAGATCCCACGGGAGCGATCCGACTTTCTCAAAACTGCCATAGTCATGCAAGTCTATTGTGACCTCTCCACTGCTCAGTTTCTCAATAAGCGCTTCGGCTGAAGAATTATCTTCCAGATCCGCATAGAACGTTTTATCTTCTGTAGTAATCACTAACACCGGTACTTGCGGTTTCTCTGTAACTATTTCTCCGCTCCATTCAGTTTCTGTGTCTTCCACTGGTCTTACCATATCCGGCCCATCCATGACCTGTCCTTTTGCGCATGCAGCAAGGAAAACTGAAGATACAGTTAAGAGCATTACAAGATATCTTTTGTGCATGTTTGCCTTTCTATTCCGTCTCAAATTTGTCCTGTGTAATTTCCTCCACACAAACTGGCGGATCATTATCGTCCATTACTGCAATAAAAGCATCCTTTCCGAGGCTTCTGGCCATTTTTTCAGCCTCAGCCCGGTTACGGCTTCCATTGCTGATGTCAGTATCGTTTCTGTCTTTTTTCACTGCATACCATTTTTTCATATCTGATTTATCCTCCAAATGTTCTTTTTTGAATCATTTTAATTATCTATAAACACCGTTCCATAAAGCGGAACAATCCTTTTGGTCCATTTTTGATGTCATCCAATCCTGTATCTCCTAAAAGCACCAGCTTGTTCCTGCCGTGGTAATCACTTCCGGCAGTAACCATCAGGTCATACTTTTCCGCATAGGATAACAGTTCTCCGGAGAGTTTTGGCGTGAATCCGGAATAAAAAGCTTCTATTCCCTCCAGACCATATCCGATCAGTTCCTTCAGCCGTTCTTCCATTTCTTCTCCCAGGATCAGCTGTTCCCCATCACCAAAAGACGGGTGTGCCAGGACAGGGATTCCACCGCTTTCAAGAATTCCTGCGATCGCTTCCTCCGGACGGATATAGGTTGTTTTTATACGAGTCTTGTTAATAAACTCCTTTATGGCCTGTTCTTTTGACTCTGCAAATCCGTATTTGACCATCAGATTTCCGATGTGAGGTTTTCCCGGATTTTCCAAAGAAAGAAGCGCCTCCACCTCTTCTTCCGGAAAGTAAAATCCAAACATTTCACCCAGAAGGCGGACTCTTCCCCTGGTCTTTTCGATACGGTACCCATGGCCTCTTTCAATCAGCGCATTAATAGAGACCCCCTCCAGATCATAATGATAGCCCAGGATGTGATACTTTCCTTTTTCATCCCGGCAGGAGAACTCTACCCCGGTAATAAAGGAAGGGTCATCTGCTTGTCTCTTTTTTAAAATTTCAACTCCACCTTTTAACGCATCATGATCTGTAACGGAAAAGAGTCCTATTCCTTCCCCCTTCACTTTCTCCAGGATCTCCTCCGGCCGGTC
Source organism: Lachnospiraceae bacterium (assembly GCA_017652745.1). GTDB lineage: Bacteria > Bacillota > Clostridia > Lachnospirales > Lachnospiraceae > RGIG5612. Next base: position 33,474 of record JAGCAK010000105.1, on the reverse strand, counting down.
GGTACCGTCCGAGATCACTGTATGCATATGTAAATCGATTTTCTCAGGAAAAACTTTCATTTCTTTCTCAATTCCCAGAATGCAATCGCACTTGCTGCAGCTACATTTAAGGAATCCACTCCTTCCGCCATAGAGATGATGACTGTGTGATCACTGTTTTTTATAATATCCGGCGCTAATCCATGTTCTTCATTTCCTAAAAGTATCGCCAGTTTTTCTTCTTTCCCGGCAGAAGAACGATCTATTGCTTCTGCGGATGGAGATAACGCAAGCGCTGCCGTCCGAAATCCCATATCTGTCAAGATTGCAGGTACTATTTCCTCTTCCTTCAAGAACGTCCACGGAATCTGAAACACGGTACCAACACTGACACGGGCAGCTCTGCGGTATAACGGGTCGCTGCACCCGGATGTCAACAAAACTGCATCCAGTTTTAAAGCCGCTGCGTTACGTAAGATGGATCCGACATTTGTCGGGTTTTCTATATCCATCAGAACAGCAATACGGGATGCTCTTTCACAGAGTGTTTTCACAGGAAGAAGTTCTTTTCTCTTCATCGCGCAGAGCATTCCACCTGTCAGAAAATAGCCCGTTATCTTTTCCAGAACATTTTTAGGCGCTTCATAAACCGGAATCTCCTTGCATTTGGTGAAAATGTCCTGGTTTTCTTTTGTCTTTTGTGTATTTTCTACAAGAAGAGATACTGGTTCATACCCTGCCTGCAAGGCTCGTCTGATGACTTTCGGACTCTCGCAAATAAAAAGCCCTCCATGCGGCTCATAGTAATGTTTCAGTTGTGCTTCATTCAGACCATGATAAACCAGGAGCTTTGGATCATCCAGATCTGTGACCATTCTGCAGGATATCATATTTCCTCCCAATTGTATTATACATTCGCCAGACTTTTTTTGCACCGCTCTTTTTACTGTATTCTCAAGAGGAATATGCTATAGTAAAGAAAAACAGGAATGGAATGATATTTATGAAAACAATTTCTGAGAAAAAACCATCCCGCGGCATTCTTTGGCGTATTCTGTTTTTCCTTCTTCTGTTGATCCTGTTCGCCGTTTTGGAGCTTGGGAAGCATACTATCCTTGGATGGGTCTTACTGGTTCTGGTATTTGCCGCTTTTTATTTTCTTCGTTCTACCAAACTGAAAAATACAAAGAAAGGCATCCGTTTTCTTTCATGGATCTGTCTTTTGATCCTCAGCGGCATTGTGCTTTGGATCTCCTGGCCTCCTGTCCGTCTGATCCCGGCTGTGCAGGCGAAAAATCCTGTAAAAACAGAGCTTATTCACGTGGCGCAGGGAGATTTGACTGGTGTCGTTACAGAGGATAAGGAGGTAGAGGTCTTTGCAGGCATTCCATATGCAAAACCTCCTGTTGGCGATCTTCGCTGGAAAGAACCACAGCCTGCCGAAGCATGGGAAGGTATTCTGGAAGCAGATCATTTTGCCCCAATGTCCATGCAGGTTCAGAATCTGCCAATCTATAGTTCACTCGCACAGATCATTGGTTATCATGATTACGAAATATCTTTGAGAGACAATTACCGGGAACCTGTCAGCGAAGATTCCCTGTATCTGAATATCTGGCGTCCTGCCCAAGCAACGGATCAGGCGCTTCCTGTTCTGGTTTATATTCATGGAGGATCCTTACAGACCGGCCAGCCATGGTATCAGGATTACAGCGGCGAAGGGCTGGCCAGAAAAGGGATCATCGTTGTGAACATGGCCTATCGTCTTGGCATCTTCGGCTTTTATGCAGATCCTGCTTTGGCGGAAGAATCTCCAAATCACACCACAGGCAATTACGGCCTGCTGGATCAGATTCTTGCACTTCAATGGGTGAAAGATAACATCGCTGCTTTCGGCGGGGATCCGGAGAATATCACGATATCCGGAGAATCTGCCGGTTCAGCCTGCGTCAGTGCACTCTGCACATCTCCTTTAGCAAAGGGATTATTCAAACGGGTGATTCTGGAAAGCTCTACTGTATCGGCTCCAAAGCCGGCTCATTCTTTCCGTCTTTTAGATGAGGCCTTTGAAACAGCTGAACAAATGAAGGCACGTCTGCAGGCTAATACGTTAGGAGAACTGCGCGCTCTGTCTGCAGAAAAAATAGTAAAAGAAATGGCCATCCACCATCACATCACGATTGACGGATATGTCCTGCCGGAGACCCCATATGAATCTTATCAAAAAGGGATTCACAACGAAGAGGCCCAGCTGCAGGGATTTAACCGGGAGGAAGGTGCGCCTTTCATTATCTTTTCCAATGCAAACATGAAAAACTATGAGCAAAAGATCCGTACATCCTTCGAGGAGCCTTATGCAGATCAGATCTTAGCCTTATTCCCGGCACAGACGGATGAGGAAGCAAAGCGAAACTGGGCCGATATCTATACTGCCGTTCTGTTTACATATGGACATTACTGTCTTGGGCGGGAAGCCGTGGCAAACGATATCCCTTGCTATATGTACCATTTTACAAAAGAAAACGGACGTCTCGGTTCCTGGCACAGTGGAGAGGAAGTCTATTTTTATCATAATATCCCCGATGACTCTGCTCTATACACAGAAGTGGACCGTACCCTTTCAGAAACAGTCAGCAGCTACATGATCAACTTTATCAAGAACGGAGATCCGAACGGAGATGGTCTTCCTCGCTGGAATACGTTTACAGGGACAGAACCGGTTTTAGAGCTTGGAGATACCATTAAAGAGACAACGAGCCCATATATGGAACTCTATGAGATCCTCGATCAGATTCAGGAATACAAATAGATGAAAAAGGAGCCCTAATGGCAGAAAACAATTTGAAAGAACAACTTAAAAAACGTTACGGCGCAAAGGAAGGCATGCGGATCTACCTGGCAATTGTGCCGGGGATCCTTGCTGATTTTAAGAAAATCCTGAAAGAAAAGGCCCCGGATGAAACAGTATCCGAGACCTATCATTTTGAAGATGGAGATGGGGCCGTTATAGTTACCGGATCAAAAGACTCTTCCGGTAAAACGCAGATAACAGCTCAGCTCTCTTTCCCTGAAAAAACATCTGAAGAACAGGCTTAAGCCTGTTTCTTCTCTTTTGGGATCCGATTAGGAAAAAGCAAAATGCTGCCTGCTGTTAACAAAATGGTGATCCCGTAATAAATAATCGCTTTTCCAGTCGAATAAGATGCCAGAGGACTGACCTTATAAAACACATACGAAAGCACACATGCTGCAGCCAAAAATACCAGATAGATCACGCCTATGATCTTTTTCTTTTTCGCCTGATTGCGATATCCCCGCACTTCTCTGCCTCGCAAACAGCGCAGCAGTCCACGCAAGCCCAGCATAAAGATGCAAAATACCGTTAATGCTGCGCAAACGCTTTTCATGACCCCGACCGTAAAAAGATTAACTGTCATATACTGCGTTAACAGCGCAAATAGAAGAATCAGAAGGCAATGCGGAATAATGACATATAGATTTGAATATGGACGTGGTCTTTTTTTCTTTCGGATAGCATGAACAATAGCTATGATCAGATTGACAAGGCCCAAAAGAAAGAGAAAAACAACGATCACAAATGATTGCAATAATACACTGCTTAAAGTGATGGATCTGGAATTGGTCAGCTCCGTACCCATGACCACAAACGGATTATACGTATATTGGAAGGAATTTGACTCCAATAACCTTCCTTCGTATGCTTCCAGATCTGTTGGTTCTAATCTGGCAAAATCAAAAGAAAGTCCATACAGCCCTTTCGTCGCAGTATGCTGATACATGGTTCCATCCGGAGCAAAAAGTATTTCCTGACTTCCAAAGACCTGATAATACAACAGGTTCCCCGGTCTTTTCATATATATTTCCAGATCATATTCCTGATCTATAGGAAGCACGATAATTGTTTCATTTTTGCTCCTATGCAGAAATAGTTCAGAAATGAATAACTCCTGATTGTTTTCCAACTGGTTTACCTGAAGGATTGTCCCATCTCTCATGACGCTTCCGACCAATGTCTTATTCTGATATACATACACATCAATTGGACCGACCAGAATGAGTCTCCGGTAATAATCCGGAAAGCCAAAAATATTTTCCGGTTCATTTTCAGAAAAAAGCCAGTTCACATAGGTATACGGCATATGTTCTCTCATGTAATTGACACCGACGCTTGCGTTTTTATCCCACTGACCGCTTGCTATCAGTTCCTGGTTACCCCTAAGCTGTTGTGCGCCAAGTAAAGAAAGATAATCAATAAATGTGCCGACTGCAAGAGATTCCCGTTTATCCAGATCTTCCAGCTTGCCCATGGCCAACGTGACCATTTCTATCATCGTATCTGAATTAAACTCTTTCCAGGTTTCCATCAAAATACTCTGAAACTGCTCGGCATATTCAGCACTTGTCGGAAATAATTCCCCAAGGAATTCAACAATCAGATGTAGCTGATAGTTCACATAAGGACTGTTAATAAACGGAGATCCCTGCATGAGCCGGTTTACTCGATCAGCTCCGGCTACATATTTCACATAATCACTATTCACTTCCTGTACCGGAGTGAAAACATCTTTGCCATAGCGGGCATAGCCCCACTGTTCAAGCGGAAACCAGGTTACCGGATCAAATCCTCCGCAGATATTGTAGATTCCTTTATACTGGATCGGTTCCCTGGTTGTTCTTGGAACACCAAAAAGATATGCATAAACATCTGAAAATTCTCCGCTCTCGATCATATCTGCTGCAGTTAAGTTGGAAACAGCTGCTGCGCGGGAGAAACCGGAGATCCAGAACTTCTTTTCCCCGGTTATCTGGTATTCTTCAATATAATCCCGGATATGTCCTTCCAGGATCTGGGCAGCCTCATTGAATCCGACATGCCGCTCCTCATCTCCGACCTTCAGATTGCTGGCCCACTCTTTCTTATAGCCCTGGCCGCAAGGAGCTGCCGCGATCAACGTAAAATCACCGATCTTTTTCATAGCAATCACGCCAGAAAGTGTATCTTCATCTGTTTCCTGATCATATCCAAACGTGTAGATATTGGAAAAGCCTGCTCTCCCCAGATATGTTTTATTCTGGTTTTCCATCGGAAGTTCATCATTACGGAAAGCAGATACAGCCAGTCCCATTGAGGCCTTAGCCAGTTCTGCCCGGAATTCGCCGGAATCAAATGTAAAGAATAGGTCAGAATAAGGAAACTGCCAGGTAAGAATGTCCTTCATCGAATAAAACGGGACCGTAATGTTCCGCTCATCCGGGTAGGATTCATCCTCTGCGAAAGTAATATATGGTTCGGAAAAAAACTCGACCTGATCCTGCTCGATAACAGGATCCCCATCTTCTGCCAGAATGGTATGCGGTTGTGATGGCAACAAAAAGAATGCTGCAAGCAGCAGGAAAACAATTCCTGATATGATCTTATGGCGTGTTACCGGTCGATTCATGATAGATGTCCGCCCTTCTTAATACTGTAAGGACATCATCTGAAACAGTACTTATCCTGCCGGATTCACATGAACCATAACGTGTTTGACCGAAGCAAAGTTCAGTTCTAATGCATCATGTACCTGCTCTGCGATTTCATGTCCTTCTTCTATTGTAAGGCTTTTGTCAACCCCGATCTCTACATCCACGTAGATCCGGTTTCCGAACATTCTGGTCTGCAGCATATCCACACAGATAACGCCATCCTGCTGCATGACACAATCACGGATTTTCTGTTCTGTTTCTGCGCTGCAGGATTTATCTACCATCTGATCAATGGCAGAACGGAAAATATCAAATGCAGCTTTTAAGATCAGAAGGCAGATCACAATGCTGGCGATAGGCTCTAAGATTGGTGCGCCAAGGCGGGCTCCTGCGATACCGATCAGGGCACCAACAGAAGATAAAGAATCACTTAAATGATGCCAGGCCTCTGCCTTGAGGGCTGTGGAATTGATCCGTTTTGCATAGATCTGGGTATAAAGAAACATCGCAAATTTAGCGACAATAGAAACGATAGAAGCAATGAGAGCAAGCATTCCCGGAAGAACCATATCTTTATAGCTTCCATCCGCAATGCTTTTTACAGCCTTAATTCCAATAGATCCGCCGACGATCACCAGGATTGCTGCTAAGATCACCGCTGAAACGCATTCAAACCGTTCATGACCGTATGGGTGATCATCATCCGCTTCCCTTCCGGAGATTTTTACTCCGACAATAACGATCAGGGAACTGATGACATCCGAAGCAGAATGAACAGCATCGGAGATCATAACCTGGGAATGTGCAAATATTCCGGCAAAAAACTTGAACGCTGTCAAAATGATATTGCCTACCACGCTGACAAGGGATACCCTGGTCGCGATTTTCTGTGCATCTTTCGCAGAAATAGTCGTTGATGTGTTTTGATTCAAAGTCGATACCTCCAGTTTTTTCACCGGATGTAAAAGAAGTTAAATAAAAACACCCGGTGAACAGTATTAACGCTGTCCCGTGGGTGTCCACTGTCAAAATATGACCCGGCTCCAAATGATCTTCGGCCTGTTCATTTGCGCATTTTGCGCATTTTACTATGCGTCGCTGAAAATGTCAAATTGACTTTTCCTTTTAAAACGATTATGTTGTATGAAATTGTAGAAATGAGGGATAAACATCATGACTGAGATGGATAAACTGAAAAATGGAGAAGAATTCCAGAACAGGGATGAAGAGATCTCCGCAGCGAAACTGCGGGCAAGAGCTTTATCTCAGAAATTAAACGCGATCCCTGTGGAAGATCAGGAAAAGCTGCTTGCTGCCGCAAAAGAACTTTTCGGGTCTGTCGGAGATGACCTTTGTCTGAAAACTCCGGTTCAATGTGATTTTGGATTTAACATCCACATAGGAAACAGTGTTTTGATCAATTACAACTGCGTCTTTCTGGATGCAGCCCCAATCACGATCGGTGATAACTGCTTTATCGGTCCTATGACCGGTATGTATACCGTAAGTCATCCATTCGATCCTGTTCGCAGAAACGAAGGCTTTGTATCCGGGAAGCCAATCGTTCTGAAAGAAAACGTCTGGGTAGGCGGGGGTGTTACAATCCTCTCCGGTGTAACGATCGGAAAGAATGTTATTGTAGCTGCCGGCTCCGTCGTAACAAAAGATGTCCCGGACAACGTCATCGTAGCCGGCAATCCGGCCCGCGTCATCCGGGAATTAAAATTTGATTAATCAATCGATACTTTATGCAAGGCCCGTTCTAAATTGAGGAGCGGGCTTTTTGTTTTTCTACCAACCTTGGTGCGATGACTCGGAAGATCAGTCCATGGATCAGGAAGAAGATGACACAAACGATAGCCATCAATATCCACAATGACTTATTCAGCGGCACTAAAGAGAACAACCTTGGGAACAGAAGAATCAGTGCAAGCCCCTCCAGGACCAGACCAATGATCATACATGTTTTCCATCGATTGATCTTTCCGGATATATTAAATGCAACCATCAGACCGACTGTAAGTGCCGTATATGTCGCCAGGGTTGATGTCTGTGCAGCACTTGCCATCAGCACATTTCCAGAATACAGCGTCACAGTAATAATCGCAAGAAACATTAAAATACCGGATGGAAGGGCAATCTGAAAAACATTCCGGATAAAATTACCCTTAATTCTCTCCTTGCTTGGCTCCAACGCAAGGAAGAAAGATGGAAGTCCTATAGAAGTCGATCCAATCAAAGTGATCTGAATGTTCTCAAATGGATATTTCACCGAAGTTAAAAAGACAAAAATGATTGCCATAATAAAGGCATAGACTGTCTTGGTTAAATACAATGAAGAAGATCTCTGCAGATTATTGATCGCCTTTCTGCCCTCTGCAAGAACCAATGGCAGTGAGGCAAAATTGGAATCCATTAAAACCATATTAGATACATTTCTGGCTGCATCGCTTCCACTCTGCATAGCAATAGAACAATCTGCCTCTTTCAAAGCAAGCACGTCATTGGCTCCGTCACCGGTCATTGCAACCGTGTGTCCATGGGCTTTTAAAGCTTTTACGATCTCCAGTTTCTGGTAAGGGGTCACGCGTCCGAAAATAGTGGTCTCCTCCACTGTTTTTTCGATATCCTCTACGGTTGAAAGTTCTGTTGCATCAATGTATTTATCTGCACCAAGCAGACCTGCTTCCTTAGCAACGGAAGAAACAGTGACCGGATCGTCACCGGAAATAACCTTGATCGCAACATCCTGCTGACGAAAGTACTCCAGGATCTCCTTCGCGTCACTGCGGATCTTGTCTCCTATTACGATAAATCCAAGCGGTTGTATTTCAGTTGGAAGTCCTTTACCTTCCAGAGACTCCCCACCCTCTGCTGCGCGCGGCATATGAGAGCTTTTCGCAAATAATACGACTCTCTTGGAAAGGCCTGTATACTGATTGATCTCATCCTGGTACTGCTCAAATGTATCCGGGATGACAAATTCCGGCGCGCCCATGATATAGGAGCCTTTATCCGGAACATAAAGAAGACTCCACTTTTTATCTGAAGAAAACGGGATCGTTACCATAGAAGGATCCGGGGAGAGCTCTTCTTTTTTTAATCCAAAATAGTCCCTGACAGAATCCACAGTCGTGTTTTCGTCATCCATCGACTGCGCGAACAGTCTTACTGACTCCCGGAGTTCATCTTCGCCAACTTCTGACACCGGGATCAGGCTTTCTACAGTCATATTTCCTTCTGTGATCGTACCGGTCTTATCCAGACAAAGCACATCAACCCTTGCAAGATTCTCCACACAATAAAGATCCTGGACCAGGGTATGATGGCGGGAAAGACGGACAACACTCACTGCCAATGCAATACTTACCAGAAGGACCATCCCACCAGGGATCATGGCAGAGATTGCAGCAACTGTACGGACCATAGCTTCTGTAAAACTCTGCTCTACACGGAAAAAGTTATTCCAGACGAATAGCCCGGCCAGCGGAAGGATCGCGATGGCGATCGTCTTAACGATCGTCTTCACGGATTTCATGATCACGGAGTTGGACTTCTTATAATACTTCGCACCCAGGGTGATCTGGTTAACGTAGTTGTCAGCTCCTATATGCTCTACTTCTGCCATTACTCTACCGGAAATGACATAGCTGCCGGACAGCAGATGGTCTCCAACCTTTTTGTCGATCGGAGTGCTTTCTCCGGTGATGAGGCTCTCATTCACCTGACACTCGCCGTCCAGGATCACCGCATCCGCGCAGATCTGATTTCCCTGCTTCAGCTGTGTGATATCCCCAAGAAGAATATCCTTTACCTGAATATCCAGAATCTCACCATCCCGCAGGACATGCGCCTTCGGAGCAGAAAGGAGTGATAATTTATCGATCGTTCTTTTGGCACGGATTTCCTGTACACATCCTGTCAGGAAGTTCCAGATCACAACAAGGAAAAACAGACCGTTCTTCCAGGATCCTACAATAGCAATACAGACTGCCAGAATGGTATTAACCAGATTAAAAAGAGACAGCAGATTATCTTTAATAATCTGTTTATATGTCTTGGTTTTGACATTCAGATCTCCGTTTACAAGTCCCTGCTCTGTTAAAGAGCGGACCTCCTCGGAGGTAAGACCAATTTGAAGTTTTTTAGTTAAGTCCTCATTCATGAAGTATAATATCCACCAATTTGATCACATTTTTATCAACGTCTTTTGCAGTCAATGTACAGTTCCCAACCTGTACAGAATCACCAATTTCCGGAAGCCGTTCCAAATGTTCAATTAAAAGGCCGCCGATAGAATCATAATCTTCTGATTCAAAATCAGTTCCGATTTTCTCATTGATATCATCCAGGCTTAAATAGCCCTGTACTTCGTATTGATGATCAGAGATCTGAACGATTTCCAGTTCTTCATCTTCATCGTATTCATCACGGATATCACCAACAAGCTCTTCCAGAATATCTTCGATCGTCACAATGCCGCTCAGATCGCCATACTCATCCAGAACTGCCATGATGCTTTCCCGTTTCTTTTTCATCTCCCGGAATAACTCGGAAAGATGCTTACCTTCATAGGTATAAGAGATTTCACGTAAAATATCCTGTACGCAAAAATGTTCTCTGTCTTTATCTTCCAATGAGATCAGATCTTTTACATTGATCAGGCCGACATAGTTCTCTCCATCCTCATCATAAACCGGATATCTTGTAAACATTTCCTCCCGGAATAATGTCATAATCTCATCATAGGTACTGTTAATACTGATTGCGACTACATTAATACGCGGAACCATGATTTCCTTTACCGTCGTATCGGTAAAGTCAAACACATTATTAATGATTTCCTTTTCTTCACTGGTCGTGACACCTTCCTCATGGCTGACTTCCACAATAGACCGGATCTCATTTTCTGTATAGGATTCCGTTTTTTTATCGGACCTGACACCAAGCAGGAAGAGGACTCCTTTTGCGAGGAAATTAATTGCCGCCGTGATCGGCGTGAAAACGATCATCAGTACATTGATCACCGGCGCAACTGCCAGACCCATTTTTTCTGCTCTTTTGGTTGCCATGGTTTTCGGAACAATTTCTCCAAAGATCAGCACAAGAAGTGTCAGAATACCGGTGCCAATACTGACTGCCCTGTTTCCAAACAGCTTCTGTACAACGACTGTCGCTAAAGCAGATGCTGTCAGATTCACAATGTTATTGCAGATCAAAATGACACTAAGCATTTTTTCTTTTTGTCCCAGTATCTTATCCAATACTTTTGCATGAGAAACCTCCTCATCGACTAAGCTTCTCAGCCGATGAGGGGTAATCGTTGTTAATGCTGTTTCCGATGAAGAAAAAAGCGCAGATAATACGATCAGGATAACAATTATTGCGATTTGTATGGGTATCATTTTACTACGATATTAACGATTCTTCCCGGAACGTAGATTTCTTTAACAATTGTTCCGCTCAGCTTATCGCCCAAAGCTTCTTTTGCTTTCTCCAGAGCAATCTCCTGATCTGCATCTACAGGAACAAGGATCGTAGCACGGACTTTACCATTGACCTGTACACCGATTTCAATCTCATCATCCTTGCAGAGAGCTTCATCATACTCCGGCCATCCGAATTTCGGATCAAAAACACTTTCCTCATGACCATATGCCTGCCACATTTCTTCTGCAACATGTGGAGCAAACGGAGCTAAGAGACGGATAAAGCTTTCCATGGTCTCCAGGTCAATACCGCCTGTTGTTTTGGCCATATCGTTCAGTTTATTATTATATTCCATGAAGCCGCTGATGACTGTGTTCAGGCTGAAGCTTTCCAGTCTGCGGGTGATATCACGGATCAGTTTATGCCGTAACTTGATCATTTCAGGAGTTGGAGCAACATTTGCCTCCAGGCTTGCATTTGCCAGATTATAGAAACGGCTTAAGAAACGGTATACACCGTCAATTCCTCTCTCATCCCATTCGCTGTCCAACTCAGGCGGTCCTACAAAAAGTTCATACATTCTAAGGGAATCACAGCCATAATCTCTTACCAGATCATCCGGAGAGACAACATTCCCTTTGGATTTACTCATCTTGATCCCGTTCTTGCCGGTGATCATGCCCTGATTAAACAGTTTGGTAAACGGTTCGTCGAAATCCAATACATTGATATCTTTCAGGAACTTGGTATAGAACCTGGAATACAGAAGATGAAGGACAGCATGCTCCACACCGCCTATATACATATCGACCGGAAGATACTTATCTGCCTTTTCTCTATCCACCAGCTTCTCTTTATTATGCGGATCTACATAACGCAGGAAATACCAGGAAGATCCAGCCCACTGAGGCATGGTATTTGTCTCTCTTCTTGCCGGTTTTCCACAGACCGGGCAAGTGGTATTGACCCACTCATCAATTGCTGCCAGTGGTGATTCACCGGTGCCTGTAGGCTCATATTTCTCCACTTCCGGCAAAAGCAGCGGAAGCTCTTCTTCCGGTACCGGTACGCATCCGCAATCCGGGCAATGTACGATAGGGATCGGCTCACCCCAGTAACGCTGACGGGAGAAGACCCAGTCACGCAGTTTATAATTTGTCTTTTTCTTTCCAATTCCTCTCTGTTCGATCTCGTCCGGTGCACTCTTTTTCAGTTCATCGGAATTTCTTCCGTTCCACTCTCCGGAATTGATCACGATACCAGTTCCGGTATAAGCTTCTTCCAGATTCTCATTTCCCTTTCCATCCGGACTGATGACCTGGATGATCGGAAGATCAAACTTCTTTGCAAATTCAAAGTCTCTGTCATCATGAGCCGGAACGCACATAATGGCGCCGGTTCCGTAATCTGCTAATACATAATCTGCCAGCCAGATCGGGACCTTTTCATTGTTTAACGGGTTGATCGCATAGCTGCCGGTAAAGACACCTGTCTTTTCCTTATCCTGCAGACGGTCAACCGAAGATTTCATGGACGTCTGATAGATATAATCATCTACTTCTTTCTGATGTTCCGGTGTTGCTAACTGCGATGCGCCTTCGTATTCCGGTGCCAGGACCATAAAGGTAGCTCCGTAAAGGGTATCTGGTCTTGTCGTGTAGACCGTGATCTTACGGTCGGTTCCTTCGATCGGGAATTCTATTTCCGCACCATAAGAACGGCCGATCCACTCGGTCTGCATCTTGATAACTTTCTCCGGCCAGTCCAAAGTTTTCAGATCTTCCAGGAGTCTGTCTGCATAAGCAGTGATCTTTAACATCCACTGCTTCAGGTTTTTCTTTGTTACTTCAGCGCCGCATCTCTCGCATTTGCCGTTTACGACTTCTTCATTGGCCAGACCGGTTTTGCAGTTTGGACACCAGTTGATCGGCATCTCTTTCTCATACGCGAGTCCGTTTTTGAACATCTGAACAAAGATCCACTGTGTCCACTTATAGAAATCAGGATCGGTCGTATTGACTTCTCTGTCCCAGTCATAGATAGCGGCGATCTGTTTCATCTGCCGTTTGATATTGGAGATATTTTCAGCCGTTGTGATGGCCGGATGGATCCCCATTTTGATCGCATAGTTTTCAGCAGGCAGGCCGAAAGCATCCCATCCCATCGGGTGGATCAGGTAATAACCCTGCATCAGTTTGTAACGGCTCCAGACATCACTGATCACGTAGCCTCTCCAATGTCCAACATGCAGACCGGATCCGGATGGATATGGAAACATATCCAGGCAGTAGTATTTTTCCTTTTTGCCATCATCCACGTTGACCGGGTGTTCTTCCCAGATGTCATGCCATTTCTTTTCAATTTCTTTGTGATTGTAAACTGCTTTCATTCCTATTTGCCTCTCTGCTCCTATTATCTGTTATTTCATTAAATTACCTAAAATGCCTCTGACTAATTTATTGGCGGCTGTTTTTCCAGCGGATGTCAACACGCTGGAAGCAGCTTTGCTGAGTTCTTTTTTCCGTTTTTCTTTTTCTTTCCTTTTGCGTTCTTCTTCTTTGAGTTTTTCTCTTTCTTCTCTGCGGATCTGAGCCAGTTCTTCTTTGGTCAGCTTCGGCTCATCCTCTTTTTCCCGCTCCTGCCTTTCACGTTCCACAAGCGTCGCTTCAGCCTGACGGGCAGCTTCTTCCGCTGCCTCCTTTTCTTCCTGGATCGACCGGATCAGTGATGGACCTTCCTGCTCTTGCGCTGCAGCACCGGCGGCCTGCGGAGCAGTTCCCGGAGCATAACCCTGTGCGCGAGGTTTTCCACAGTTCTGACAGAATAGCCCGGTATTACCGGTCTGTCCGCATGCACAATCCCACGGTCCTTCCGATGGTGCCGGCTGCGGCACAACCTGCGTTGCTGCTGCCTGCGAGCTGGCTGCAACTTTGCCAGTCAGCAGTTCATAGGCCGATTCTCTGTCTACTGTGCGGAAGTATTTTTCAAACATATCGCTGGAAGCGATCAGCTCACTGAGCAGATTTGCATCAATGATTCCCATCTGGCTTTGCGGCGGAAGAATTTTAGCTCTCTGCACCATACTTGGGGCGCCTTTTTCATCCAGGAAGGAAACCAGAGCTTCTCCGGTTCCCAGCTGTGTGATTGCTTCTTCCGTTTTGAATTCCGGATTAACTACAAAACTCTGTGCCGCTGCACGGACTGCTTTCTGATCTGCCGGCGTATAAGCTCTGAGCGCATGCTGAACCTTGTTGCCCAACTGTGCTAACACCTGGTTTGGAATATCCGTCGGGCTTTGACTGATGAAATAAACACCAACGCCTTTGGAGCGAACCAGCTTGACTACCTGTACAACTTTATCCTGCAATTCCTTAGAATCAATATTGAAAAGCAGATGTGCCTCGTCAAAGAAGAAAACAATCTTTGGTTTATCAGCATCTCCTACTTCCGGAAGGGTCTCATATAATTCCGATAACATCCACAGAAGGAATGCAGCGTAAAGATCCGGATTCTGGAACAGGTCCTCGCAGTTTAGCACATTGATCATGCCTCTTCCGTTCTCATCTGTACGGATCCAGTCCATGATATCCAATGCCGGCTCTCCAAAGAACTTATCTGCTCCCTGTGACTCCAGTTTTAATAGACCTCTTTGAATTGCTCCAATACTTGCTGTCGTGATATTTCCGTAGGATGTTTTGTAATCTGCAGCATGGTCTCCGACTGCCTGCACAACGGTGCGCAGATCTTTCAGATCCAGTATCAAGAGCCCCTGATCATCCGCAATCTTGAAGATCACGCTCAAAACTGCTTCCTGTACATCAGAAAGTCCCATCAGGCGGGATAACAGCATCGGACCCATCTCAGAAATGGTTGCCCTTACCGGGATTCCCTTTTGTGCAAACACATCCCAATATGTGGTTGGGTACCCTTTATATTCCCATCCTGCTTCTTCCAGGCCAAATTTCTCGATACGCTTCTGCATATCTTCTGTATTGATACCCGGCTGACTCATGCCGGTCAAGTCTCCTTTGATGTCAGAGAGGAAGACTGATACGCCAGCATCAGAAAAGCTTTCTGCCATGACTTTTACGGTGATCGTTTTTCCAGTTCCGGTGGCACCGGTGACAAGCCCGTGCCGGTTAGCCATTCTCAGCAGCAGACTGACTTTTTCTTCGTTCTTTGCCATCCAGATCTTATCATCAAAAAACATAATCCTTCCTCCTATTTCTTACTTATAAAAGGGCACAAAAAACTAATGTAAATTGTACCACTATCATTCTTATTGCACAAGAAACATAAAGGGGATTTTCAGATTAAAAACATGGCATCACCAAAGCTGAAAAAACGGTATTTTTCATCAATGGCAGCCTGATAGGCACGGAGAATATTCTCCCTCGTAGAAAAGGCACTGACCAGCATGACCAGTGTAGACTCCGGCAAGTGGAAATTAGTGATCAGGCCATCCGTAACTTTAAAACGGTAGCCCGGATAAATGAAAATATCGGTCCAGCCGGATGCGGCTTTCATAGTACCATCGTCTGCAGCGACTGACTCCAGAGTCCTTGTAGAAGTTGTTCCGACACAGATGATGCGTCCACCCTCTGAGCGTGTCTGATTGATCAACTGTGCGGTTTCTTTTGTAACCGTATAGTATTCTGAATGCATATGGTGATCCAGAATGTTTTCTTCTTTTACCGGGCGAAACGTTCCTAATCCGACATGTAGTGTTACTTTAGCGATCTTAACGCCTTTCTCTTCAATTTCCTGCAGCAGTTCTTTTGTAAAATGCAGGCCAGCTGTTGGCGCTGCTGCACTGCCTGTGTGATCCGCATAAACCGTCTGGTAACGGTCTTTGTCTTTCAGAGTATGCGTGATATACGGAGGGAGAGGCATCTGTCCCAAACGGTCCAGGATCTCTTCAAAAATCCCGTCAAATTCAAAACGGATGATCCGGTTCCCGTCTTCTAAAACATCAATAATAGTCCCAAAGAGTTCTCCTTCCCCAAAAGAAAGTCTGCATCCTGTGCGTGCTTTCTTCCCGGGTTTGACCAGACACTCCCAATCGGTATCACTTTTTCTGGTCAAAAGAAGGATCTCTATCAAAGCGTTTGTATCACTGCGTGTGCCAAACAATCTGGCCGGAATAACTTTTGTGTCGTTTAAGACCAGACAATCTCCTTTTTTCAGATAATGCGTTATATTTCGAAAGATATCATGTGAGAACTCCCCGCTTTTTCTGTCCATTACTAACAGCCGGGAGGATGCGCGGTCCGTCAATGGATCCTGCGCGATCAGTTCCTTCGGTAAATCATAATAAAAGTCGTGTAAGTTCATATTTGTATCAGAATAGTGTGTCTACTGCTCCCAGACTGCCCGGATAAATGGTTTTAGTCATGGACAGCCCTTCCTCCAGATCCATATCCTGGATCCTGCCTTCCCGGTTTATGACCACGCGGTTAAATCTTCCCTGTGCAATACATTCTACAGCTCTGATCCCCATCAGAGATGCGATCATTCGGTCAAATGCAGATGGGCTTCCGCCTCTTTGCACATATCCAAGAACTGTAGCGCGGGTTTCAATTTCAGTTATCTCTTCAATCGTTTTTGCCATTTCCACGGCACTCCCGGCGCCTTCTGCAAGAACAACGATAAAGTGATGTTTCCCCATATTTCTGCCCTTTAAAAGCTGCTGGCAGACATCTTTTTCCAGATCAAACGCAACTTCCGGGATCAGGACACATTCCGCTCCGCAGCCTATCCCAACTTCCATCGCGATAAATCCTGCATTTCGTCCCATCACTTCGATCACAGAACATCTCTCATGAGAAGATGCAGTTTCCCGAATGCGGTCAATTGCCGCAAGTGCAGTATTGACAGCAGTATCAAATCCAATGCTGAAGTCACTGCATGCCACGTCATTATCGATCGTCGCAGGGATTCCTATGACCGGAACCCCAAGCTTGCTCAGATCTCTCGCTCCACGGAAAGATCCATCACCACCGATCACGATCAGTGCGTCGATGCCAAAGACTTCCAGGATCTCTTTTGCCTTCTGTTGTCCGGCTTCTTCTGTAAATTCCTTTGAACGGGCTGTATGAAGCATTGTCCCGCCTCTTTGCAGGATCTCAGAAACATCACGGGTATTCATCTGCTCCAATTCCCCACGCAACAGTCCATGATAACCTCTCTGCACACCATAGACTTCGTATCCTTCTTTAATACCCGCACGCACGACGCTTCGGATAGCTGCATTCATGCCAGGTGCGTCTCCTCCGCTCGTCAGAACGGCAATCTTCTTAATTTCTCCCATTTAATATCTCCATAAACTGTTTTGTGTTTTCTGCAGGATCCTTGAAAACAGCACTTCCTGCCACAATGACATTCACGCCTGCATCCAGAACGTCTGCAACATTGTCAAGCGTAATTCCTCCATCGATCTCCAGATCAATTGGCAGATTCGATGCCTGAATGAGTGCTCTGAGTTTTTGTGCGCGTTCCAGAGAGCCATCAATAAACTTCTGCCCGCCGAATCCCGGCTCCACACTCATGAGCAGGATCATATCACAAAGCGGAAGGATGTCCTTCACCACATTCACATCCGTTTTAGGTTTAATGGAAAGCCCGCTTTTTAATCCAAGGTCACGGATCCCCTGCAGGGTAACTGCAACATCATTACACGCCTCGTAATGGATGGTGATAATATCTGCTCCGCTTTCCTTAAACTCCTTTAAATAGCGGATTGGCTCCTCGATCATCAGATGCACATCAAAAACTTTATCCGTTGCGGAACGGATCGATTTGATAACAGGCATTCCAAAAGAAATACTTGGGACAAATTTCCCGTCCATAACATCGATATGTACATACTCTGCTCCGTTTTCCCGGATCTCTTCTAACTGTTTTCCCAGTTGCTTAAAATCTGCAGCAAGGATCGATGGTGCTAATATATTCATGTTTTCCCCTTTAAAGGAAACGCATGCACTAATTGCACGCGTTTTCTTTCTTAATATTTTTCCTGTGATTTCAGTTCCTGATAGATGGACTTATAGCTATTGTAGCGGGAGACAGGAATCTTGTCCTCGTCCACTGCTTTCTTTACAGCACAGTCTTTTTCCTTTATGTGAGAGCAGTTTTTAAACTTGCACTGCTCTTTAAACGGAGCAAACTCCGGAAAGGCATCCTGAAGTTCCTCTCTGGTATAATCATCCGAATTAACAAGCAAAGAGGTGAAGCCCGGAGTGTCAATGATCTGGATCTTTTTCTGAACCCAGTAGATTTCGTTATGACGTGTCGTATGCTTGCCTCTGCCCAGTTTTTCACTGATTGACCCGGTCTGAACAATCTCTTCATTATTATTGGATAAAACGTTTAAGATCGTGGATTTTCCAACGCCGGACGGGCCTGCCATGACTGTAATCTTTTTCTGGAGCTGGCGGTTCAGGAAAAACATTCCTTTGCCGTTTTCAGTTGCTGTTGTAAAATACAGCTTACATCCGGAATTCTTATAGATCTTTTTCAGGTCCTTTACATCAGTTCTTCCTGCCAGGTCTTTTTTATTAAAAACGATGATCGTTTCGATCCCCTGTTTTTTCATAAGGCAAAGGAACCGGTCCAAAATGCTGAGATTCGGGTTTGGATTCCGGACAGCAAATACGACCATCGCCTGGTCTACATTTGCAACAGGCGGCCTTTTCAGTTCATTGAACCGAGGATAGATGTCCACGATCAAGCCTTTCCTGTTTGGCCCGTCAGTCACATCAAACTGTACATCATCGCCAACCAGCGGTGTGACATCATTATGTTTGAACGATCCTTTTGCTTTACATTCTATCAGGGTGTAGTTTTCCATTCTGACATAATAGAACCCTGATACCGCTTTTACTATTTTTCCGTACATATCTCACCTGCTTATTATTAAATAAGATTATCCTTTTTATGGTTCTTCTCCGCCCGGCTCATCGCCGCCCGGTTCGTCTCCGCCCGGTTCATCTCCGCCTGGTTCTGTCGGTGGTTCTGTTGGTGGTTCTGTCGGTGGTTCTGTCTGAGGCTCAACGCCAATCACAATGGTGATCGTGGTCTCTTCTGCTACCGTAGATCCGGCTGCATGACTTTGCTGCACAACTCTGCCATAATCAGCAGCACTGCTTGTCTCGCGGTATTCCACCTGTGCACTCAGTTTCAATTCCTGCAATGCAGATTTTGCTTCTGCTTCTGTGCTTCCGATCAGGTTCGGAACAGTTGCATTCTTGACTTCAGGTCCACGGCTTACGATCAGCTCCACCACTGTATCTTTAGAAATCTGCGTTCCAGCTGCAGGGTTGGTCTCAATTACTTTTCCGGTCTCAACCTGATCGCTGTATCTGGTAGTGATCTTGGATTGAATACCCAGTTCTCTCAGGGCGGACTGTGCCTCCGTTTGCGTCTTTCCTACATAATTTTCTAATGAAAGAACTTCCTTTCCGGAGCTGACCTGCAGAACGATTTTTGTGTCTCCCGCTATACGGCTTCCTTCTGCTTCATTCTGCTTGATGACCTTTCCTTTTTCTACGGTCTCACTTGTCACATATTCTGCTTCCACGTTGGTAAAGCCAAGATCTTCCAGTTTTGCCTTCGCGTCAACAAAATTCATGTCCTTTACATTGATCATCTCGATAAGTTCAGTCTGCTGCCGCTTTCCGCTGCCGCCGCAGCCTCCCTTCAAAGCTTTTGCTCCAACTACAGCCAAAACAACCAGAATAATGATTCCGACTGCAATACCGCAGATCAGAATGATCTTGTCCATTTTCTTTCTGGCAGGATCTTTTTCCTTCTTTCCAGGTTTTTTCTTGTTATAGTCTTCATAATCTATGAAATCATCGTCATCATCGTAGTCATCGTACTCGTCGTAGGCATCATCCTCATAATCGTCGTACTCGTCATAGTCATCGTATTCGTCATCATAGTCGCCGTACTCATCATAATCGTCATCATAAGCATCATCGAACTCATTAAAGGTCTCATACTCATCGGCACTCTGCTGGCGGACGATACGTCTTTGATTAGCCTGTGTTCCTTCTTCCCTGAGTCTTTGCGCATCCCTGGCACTCATCATGATCGTTGCATTTTCTGTTGCTTCAGGCTCCAGAACTACGAAATCTTCATTCGGAGAGATCAACGCCGTTTTTAAGTCAGCCAGGAGAGAAGACATTTTCTGATATCTTCTTTCCGGTTTCTTCTGTGTACATTTCTCAATAATACGGACTATACTGGTTGGTGCGTTATTGATCAGTTCACTGACCGGCGGAACGGTCTCCTGAATATGCTTCAAGGCAATCGATACGGTAGAATCTCCATCAAACGGAAGGGCTCCGGTAACCATTTCATAATAAACGATACCAAAAGAATAAATATCACTCCGTTCATCTACTTGTCCGCCTCTTGCCTGCTCTGGTGAAATATAATGAACGGAGCCAAGAATATCCTGACTGATCGTATTTGCTGTTGTCGTTCTTGCAATACCAAAATCTGTAACTTTGATCTTTCCTTCACGTGAAATCAGAACATTCTGCGGTTTAATATCCCGATGAATGATATTGGCATTGTGAGCTGCTTCGATACCTTGTCCGATCTGGATGGCAATGCTGGTTGCTTCCTTGATCGGAAGACGTCCGTTGCGGTCGATATACTGCTTCAGTGTAATACCATCAACATATTCCATGACGATATAATAGACGCCTTCGTATTCATTAACATCGTAAACGCTCACTACATTTGGATGCAGAAGAGCTGCTGCCGACTGTGCTTCGATCTGAAATTTAGCAACGAAGTTTTTGTCCTCACAGAATTCCGGTTTTAAAAACTTGATTGCTACGAAACGGTTCAATTTATGGCATTTTGCTTTATAGACATCGCTCATGCCGCCGGAACCGATCTTTTCCAGTATCTCATACCTGTCTTCAATAAACATCCCAACTCGTATCATGTACTATCCGCCTTTCAAAAGGTCAGTCTTCTGTAATCAGAACAACTGCTATATTATCTTTTCCTCCCGCTGCATTAGCCATGCGGATCAGTTTTTCCGCCTTGGCTCTCAGTGAAAGGTCTGAATTCACCACTTTTTTGATGGCCGTTTCACTGACCATGTTATATAACCCATCTGAACATAAGAGCAGTGTCTCACCATAGTCCATGGTGACCTGAAAATAGTCCGGTTCTACAGTCCGCTCAGCTCCAATCGCTCTTGTGATCACATTGTTTTTACTATGAAATCTTGCTTCATCACGGGAGATCTTGCCTTCTCTGACCAGTTCTCCCACATAGGAGTGATCCCATGTGATCTGAGTGATCTCATCTCCGATGATATAGGCTCTGGAATCTCCCACATTAATGATATAAGCAATCGAATCACGGACGGTTGCTGCCACCAGTGTGGTTGCCATTCCCTGATACTCCGGTTCCCGGCCCTTGTAATAGATCAGTTCATTGATCTTGTTAACACTTTCCCGAAAGATTGACAAAGGCATTCGGGAATCTGAGGATTCGCAAATATCAAAGAAGATCTCTGCCGCATTCTCTGAAGCAAATTCCCCGGCATTATGACCGCCCAACCCGTCACAAAGGACGTACAGGTTGTCCAGATTTCCGATCGGCTCATCACATTCCAGTGAGTAATCCTGATTAAATTTTCTGGATAATCCGATATCCGTCAATCCAAATGATCTCAACTGCTTCTCCTGACCAGCTGCCCGCAGGCACCGCTGATATCTCTGCCCATTTCCCGTCGTCTGGTGACTGTGATCTGGCTATCCTCCAAAATCTGTGTAAAGAGGCGGATCTCCTTTTCTTTCGCCTCATGGTAGTGATTTTCCGGAGTCGGATTGACAGGGATCAGGTTGACATGCGCACCTTTTCCTTTCAGGCGTTTCGCAAGTTCCCTCGCATGCTCCGGTCTGTCGTTCACCTGGTCGATCAGACAATATTCGAACGTAACCCGGCGGCCTGTTTCCTGAAAATAGGAATCACAGGCATCCAGGATCTCCTGCATGGAATATTTCTTTGCTATTGGCATGATGGCCTTTCTGATGTCATCATTCGGGGCATGCAGAGATAAAGCCAAGGTCACCTTTAGCTGTTCTTTGGACAATTTTATTATAGCGGGTACAATCCCGCATGTGGATATTGTAATATTTCTCTGGCTTATATGCAAGGCATTTTCCGCGCTCACGATCCTTATAAAACCCACTACATGGTCATAATTGATCAGGGGTTCTCCCATCCCCATGATCACAATATTGGAGACTCTTTCCCCGATATCTTTCTGGATCTCATATACCTGATCCAGGATCTCGGATGCTCTTAAATCTCTTACGCAGCCATTTAAAGTAGAGGCACAAAACGAGCAGCCCATCGCGCAGCCCACCTGGGAAGAAACACAGACACTGTTTCCGTGTTTATACTTCATCATGACACTCTCGATCAAATGACCATCCTGTAATTCAAACAGATACTTTTTGGTACCGTCGATAGAAGAAGTCAGGACCTTCTTCCTGGTGATATTTACGATATCACATTTCTCCGAGAGCTCTTTTCGCAGGCTCTCCGGAAGATTTGTCATTTCCTCAAATGTCCTTACACCTTTTTCATGCAACCAGGAGAAGATCTGGCCGGCACGATACTTTGGCTGCCCAAGATCTTTCACTAACTCCTGCAATGCGTCGTATTGTAACGATTTTATGTCAATTTTCTGTGAATTCATGCCTTTTTTCTCTGAAAAAGAGCGACATACGCTCCGTCACAGTCATCGATTCCCGGGAGGAATCGTCTTTCTGCAAGCAGTTCAAACGGAAACTGTGAACAGAACCACTGCGCATTTTCCTCATTTTCTTCCCGTGTGACCGTACAAGTGCTGTAAGAAAGGAATCCTCCTTCTGCCACATATGACTGCACTGTTTCCAGGATATTTCTCTGCAGGACACTAAGCGTCCTGATATCTTCTTCCTTTACGCGGTATCGAATCTCCGGTTTACTGCCTATATCCCCCAGCCCGGAGCACGGCAGATCCGCTATGACGATATCCGCTTTCTGCATCATTTCCTTATCCAAAACCGTTGCGTCCCAGACCTGTGATTTTACCTGATCAGTTCGCATCCGTTTTGCATTTTCTTCAATCAGTGCGACTTTGCTGTCACTGATATCCCTTGCCAGGATCGGCACATCTGGATACTTCTCTGCCAAATGAAGTGCTTTCCCGCCAGGTGCCGCACAGACATCCAGGATCAGGTGTACTGTTTCTCGATGAGCAAATTGTTCCAGAAAGCTTGCCGGATACATGGCGCTGCTGTCCTGGAAGAAAAGCAAACCCTCCTGAAAGGCACGTAAGGAAGTCAGATCACTGCTGTTTTTCAGGTAAACTGCCTCCGGTATCCCCTCCACATCCTTCACCTGACAGGAATCTTCTGCCAGCAGGGCAAGAATCTCCTCTTTTTTCTTTTCTTTCAGATTCAGTCTTGCGCATACCCACTTATCCGGCTTGTTCGCCGCCTCGAAAAAGAGGGTGGCGGTTTCTTTTCCTTCCTGATTTACCATCCGGTCATAAAGCCACTTTGGTTCGCTCAGGCGGATATGTTCCGGTACATTCTCCGGCAGCGGTCCTCTTTGCACGTTTCGCAGGACAGCATTTACAAAGCCTTTCAGATTCCGAAATCCACGTTTTTCAGTCAGACGCACGCCTTCATAAATGGCGGCTCGGTCCGGCACACTGTCCATAAACAACATCTGATACAAGCACATCCGCAAAATATTCCAGATGACCGGTTTTGTTTTCTTTCTTCCGCCTTTAACAAATGGTTCAATAATATAATCCAAATACAGGATCTGTTCCAGTGTACCCCGATAAAGACGTTCTACAAATGCTTTTTCCTGCGCGTCCAGATCGTATTTGGAAAAAGCATCCTGAATCAGAATGTGGCTGAAACCTTGTTTTTCCATGGTTTCAACCAGCATCGTTAAAACGATATTCCTTAAATCCTGTTTCTGCTTCTGTCCCATTTTTATCCGAAATGCATCCCTGTTTCGATCTTTTTCCCGCGCAGAAATTCTTCGATCGTCATTCGTTTCTTTCCTTCGATCTGCACTTCTTTCAATGCCAGGACGCCTTCACCGCACTGTACGTGCAAGTTCTTTTTATCCACATAAACTACAGTCCCCGGAGCCTTTGCATTATCTTCACTTTCTGCTGCATCCGCTGCCCAGATCTTAAAGGTCTTATTATCCAGGTAAGTATAAGCAGATGGCCATGGCGCATAGGCACGAACCATTCTTTCAATCTTTTCGGCAGGATAAGAAAAATCAATTTTGCCTTCTTCTTTTGTGATCTGCCTGATATAAGTGGCTTCCGCTTCTGTCTGTGCGGTTTCCTCAACTGTTCCGTTTTCCATTTGTTCGATCACGGAAAGCAAAAGCTTAGCGCCAAGGGCTGCCAGCTTCGGCTCCAGCGATGGAACCGTCTCCTTTGGGTCCAGCACTATTTCTTCCTGTGCCAGAACATTCCCGGCATCCAGCTGCTGGGCCAGACGCATTATAGAGACCCCCGTTTTGACATCACCATTTAAGATCGGTCCCACAACTGGGGCTGCGCCTCTGTATTTCGGAAGGAGAGACGGATGAATATTGATGCAACCGTAAGGAGCCAGCTCCATGATCTCCTGCGGGATCTTCTGCCCATAAGAAGCAACCACAAATAAATCCGGGTTCAGTTCCTGAATCTGTTTTTGAACTTCTTCCGCACGGATCTTTTCCGGTTGAAGAATAGGAAGATTCCATTTCAGTGCCTCTTCCTTCACGGGAGAAAACCGGATATTTTTTCCTCTTCCACTCCCTCTGTCCGGCTGCGTAATGACAGCCAATATCTCATGTCCATGTTCTTTCAGGGCATTAAGGGCTGGTACAGCCAGTTCAGATGTTCCAATGAAAATGGTTCTCATGCCTGTGCTTCCTCTTGTGGTTCGATGTCTGCTTCCTCTTCCGGCAGTTCTTCTTCCTCATCTGTAGGCATTATTTCCGAAAGGTCATGCAGTTCCCCTTCTACTTTATCTGTATAAAGAATTCCATCCATATGATCGCACTCATGGCAAATGGCACGTGCAAACAATCCTTCTGCTTCCAGTTCATATGGTTCCAGATTCCTGTCAAAGGCTTTCAGCGTGATATGGTATGGTCTTGTGACCAGACCGAATTTTCCCGGAACAGAAAGGCAGCCTTCGTTATCCGTTTCCTCATCCCCTTCCTGTGGAATGATCTCCGGATTGATAATAACCAGATCTTCCCCGTTATTATGAATTAACGGATTGATCTCTACCGGTTCCCTTTCTTCATCTTCCTCTTCTCCTTCTTCAAGTTCCGGCAGTTCGATTTCCGGCGGTTCCACAGTCACGATACAGATACGTTTCAGGACACCTACTTGTACTGCAGCAAGACCAACACCGTTATTATCATGAACGGTTTCGATCATATCATCTATAAGTTCTGCAACCCTCGGTGTGATCTCCTTTACGACTTTTGATTTTTTTCTTAAAATCTCATCATCATCGACTCGGATATTTCTAAGTGCCATGGTTACCCCTTTCTGTTTCCCATCATGGAAAAGTCAAATGTGATACTGATCTGTTTATCCGGATTTTCCTCCATATAGGTCTCTATAGTATCTTTGATATCCGTCAGATCAGAATAATCTTCTGCTTTCAGATAGATCATTTTTCTGTATTTATCATTGATCTTTGCAATAACGTCCTCACTTGGTCCAATCTTCTGAATCTTATTCTGTGTGGCTCTTGCAGCTTCCTTTGCCCGTATCCTTCGTTCGATCAGCAAATTGATCTCGTTGCATTTTTTTGTCAGATGTGATTCATTTTCACATGCAAACAGTATGCCCAGCATATTGATGACCGGAGGATAGCCTAAGAGTTTGCGGTAAGAGAGCTCATATTTATAAAACTCTTTATAATTCTGTTCTGCACCAAGACGCACTGCATAGTTTTCCGGGGAGTAGGTCTGAATGATCACTTCTCCCTTTTTAGATCCTCGTCCTGCCCTTCCGGCTGCCTGGGTCAGAAGCTGAAACGTCCTCTCTGCTGCCATATAGTCGGAATTGTACAGCGAAAGATCTGCTGCCAGGATCCCAACAAGCGTCACATTCGGAAAATCATGTCCCTTGACGATCATCTGTGTGCCGATCAGGATATCTGCTTCCTGATTAGCAAATGCAGACAGGATTTCCTCATGCCCTTGTTTTTTCTTTGTAGTATCTGCATCCATCCGAAGCGTGAGGGCCTGAGGATATCGCTTATTGATCTCTTCTTCCACCTTCTGCGTCCCAGTGCCAAATGTACCGATATATTTGGATCCACAGGAAGGACATGTTTTCACCATCGGTGTCTCATATCCACAGTAATGACACATCAGCTTTCCATTCCTGTGATACTTCAGCGAAACATCACAGTGAGGACATTTGATCGCCGTGCCGCAGTTTCGGCAGGAAACAAAGCTGGAATAACCCCTTCTGTTGATAAACAGGATGATCTGTTCTTTCTTTTCCAGCCTGTCCAATATCAATTCATCCAGCTTGCGGCTGACCATGCTGCGGTTGCCTGCATTCAGTTCATCACGCAAGTCGACGACCTGCACATCCGGAAGTGACGCTCCGGTCGCCCGATGTTCCAGGTTATACAGTTGGTACTCTCCCTGCTCTGCTTTATAAAAGCTTTCCACAGATGGCGTTGCCGATCCTAATACCACAAACCCTCCGGAAAGACGTGCTCTTTCGATCGCCACTTCTCTGGATATATAGCGGGGAACATTCTCGTTTTTATAAGTACCCTCATGTTCCTCATCAATAATGATCACTCCCAGATTCGGAAATGGAGAAAATAAAGCCGAACGCGGTCCGATAATAATATCTACCTGACCTCGCTTTGCCTTCTCCAGCTGATCATGCTTTTGTGCCTGCGTCAGCTTGGAATGGATCACCGAGATCCTCTCACCGAATTTTTTATAAAACCGCAGAACAGTCTGGAATGTCAGAGCAATCTCCGGAATCAGGACGATAGCCTGTTTTTTTTCTTTGATGACTTTATCGATAATATCAATATAAATCTCTGTTTTTCCGGAGCCGGTCACTCCTCGGATCAGAGAAGGTCTCAGGTCGCCAGTTTGATATCTGTTCCAGATATCTTCTGCTATTTTTTTCTGCTCCGGATTCAGGGTAATGGTGTATTCCTGCTTTTCCTTCATATGGAAAGCATCCCGTAAGTTTTCTTTTATATCGATCCGGATCAGCTGTTCTTTTTCCAGCGCCGCAAGAGTTGGCCTGGCGATATTCAGTTTATCCCTGACGATTTCATAGGGCAGGATCGATTCTTTTTCCAGTTCCTGTAAAAGGCGCAGTTTAGCAACACTGCGTTTATCCTTGCTGTATTTTTCGATTGCTTCCTGAAGCAATCTCTCATCTGCTGCCAGAGAGATATATTTTTCCTGCACCGGATCTGCGCTTTTCTTGACCGGGAGAACCGTCTTCAGCGCCTGGTTCATAGTGGAACCGTAATTTGTCTTAATATAATATGCCAGTGCGATCATGTCTCCATCCGCAGAAGTGGATTTTTCTACTACGGAGACAATACTCTTTAACTGTTCTTTGGCAAAATCAGCCTGTTCTTTAATGCCGATCACAAACCCTGCGATCTGCTTATTGCCTCTGCCAAATGGAACGAAGACCTGGCTTCCACAGTGGATCTGCTCCTCCAGGTGCGCAGGGATGATATATTCAAATGGCCTATCGACCTTCTCATGTGAGATATCGACGATCACATCTGCATATTTACTCATTCGGATATCCTGTCTCTTCCAGGATCTCACGGATGATCACACGTTCATCAAACGGTGTTTTCACGCCGTTCTTATCCTGATAATCCTCATGCCCTTTTCCCAGAAGCAGGACGATGTCTCCTTCCCGGGCATTCAGAATGCTGTATTTAATCGCTTCTTTCCGATCCGGAATGATAATATATTCTCCGTCTGTTTTGCTGATTCCGGTCACGATGTCTGCAATAATATCTTCACATTTTTCCAAACGGGAATTGTCTTCTGTCAGGATGGAGAAATCAGCATACTTTCCGCTGGTCTCGCCCATCTCAAAACGGCGCAGTTTAGAACGGTTTCCTCCGCACCCAAACAGGGATACGATCCTCTTCGGATTGTATTTTCTCATTGCCAGAAGGATGTGTTCCATAGCCATCGCATTATGTGCATAATCAATGAGCAGCGTGAACTTTGGAGATATCTTAACCTGCTCCATCCTTCCCTTCACCTGCACATGAAGGAATGCTTCTTTCATGATCTGCCGGTCGATACCGATAGCCTGTGCCGTAATAAGTGCTGCCAGCGCGTTATATACAGAAAACTCACCCGGAGCACTGATCTTAAACTGGTCATTGACCAATCCTTTGGTCTCAAATGACATTCCGATAAAGTCGCCCTCTCTGAGGTATTCAATATTTACAGCCCGCAGATCTGATTCTTTATGACAGGAAAAAGTATGGATCTCGCAGGTTGCATCTTTGCTGACAGATGGAAACTGCTCATCATCCACATTGAAAAAGCCTATGCGGCTCTGTTTGAACAGAAGACTCTTGCAATAAACATATTCCTCAAAGTCCTTATGTTCAGCCCCTCCGATATGGTCCGGGCTCAGGTTTGTAAATATCGCATAATCAAATGTAATGCCTGCGACGCGGTTGAGTTTCAGTGCCTGGGAAGATACTTCCATCACGCAGTACTCACAGCCGTTTTCCACCATTTTTGCAAAGAACGATTCCACATCATAGGACTCCGGAGTTGTTGTCTCTGTCTTGATAAATTCTCCTCCGACATCGGCCCCTACTGTACCAATGGTCCCGGTCTTATGACCTGCCTTCTCTAAAATGGTCTGCAGGAAGCTGGTAATGCTGGTTTTTCCTTTGGTTCCGGTAATACCGATCGTCGTCATTTTTGTGGCCGGCTGATCAAAAAACTGAGCGCTTGCTAATGCCAGTGCATAACGGGTGTCAGCAGTCTGGATCACTGTGATGTTTTCGTCTGCTGCTTTCGAAAGGCCCGGGACTTCAGAAGGATCTTTCTGAATAATAATGACTGCCGCGCCTTTTTGGATCACATCCTTCACATAATCGTGTCCGTCGGAATTTGCTCCAATAAAACAGAAGAAGGCGCAGCCTTCCTTTGCTTTACGGGAATCGATCACAAGGTCCGTGACACGGATCTCATCGGTTCCCGTGATTACGGTATAAGTAACATCTTTCAAAATTTGTTTCAGATCGTTCATTCTTCCTCCATCATCTGGAACATTTCTTCAAACGTATAGGAGTCCACCAGAATCTCTCTTGGTTTGGCCCCGTTTGCCGGACCGATCGCGCCCATTTCCGTCAGCTGATCGATGATCCTTGCTGCGCGGTTAAAACCAATGCTGAATCTTCTTTGCAGCATAGAGGAAGATGCCTTCCCCATTTCGATGCAGAGAAGCCCCGCTTCATACAAGTATTCATCCATCTTGTCCGCACTGCTTTCCTCACTGCTTCCGGAGGATGCTCCCGCCTGTGCGTTATTCATATAATCCTGGATCTGCTGGTTCTCTTCTTCGTAATAATCTGAAGAATTATGTGCTTTCAGGAACTTCACAACATCATTGACTTCTTTTTCCGTCACCAGTGCTCCCTGGACACGGACCGGTTTCACCATGCCATTCGGATGGAACAGCATATCACCATGTCCCAGCAATTCTTCAGCGCCTTTCATATCCAGAATGATACGTGACTCCAGACTGGTCGTAACACGTAGTGCAACTTTTGATGGAATATTCGCCTTGATCAGACCGGTAATGACATTCGCCGAAGGCCTCTGCGTTGCAATGATCAGATGGATGCCGGCTGCACGTGCAAGCTGTGCAATACGGATGATCAGGCTTTCCACTTCTTTTGCTGCTGTCAGCATCAGGTCGGCCAGCTCATCGATCACGATCACGATCTGCTGCATCCTTTTTGGATTGGTCTCATCACTGCTGATCAGGCCTCTGTCAAATTTATTATTGTAACTCTTGATATCGTTTACGCCGGACATCTGCATCCTCAGATACCGGTTATCCATTTCATTTACGACCCACCGCAGCGTGCTGACGGCCTGTCCCGGGTCTGTCACGACATCTTTCATCATATGCGGGATCCCGTTGAAGGCATTAAATTCAACTTTCTTCGGGTCTACTATGATCATGCCCACCTCCGATGGCTTTGCACGGAAAAGAATGGTCATGATAAGAGATTTAGTAAATACAGATTTACCGGATCCCGTTGTGCCGCCAATCAAAAGATGCGGCATCGCGTCTATATCGGAAACTACAACATTTCCGCTGATATCAATACCTGCCGCCATTGCAATCTTGGATGGATGGCTCATCAGTTTCTCATCTTCTAACAGATCCCTCATCATAACTTTCTGTGTGCTCTGGTTCGGGATCTCAATACCAATTGCTGCCCTGCCCGGGATCGGTGCTTCGATCCTGATATCCGGGACTGCCAGATTCAGCTTCAGGTCATCTGCCAGAGATGTGAATTTATTGACACGGACGCCCATTTCCGGTTGCAGCTCAAAGCGGGTCACGGACGGACCTGCCTGCATATCAATTACTTTTGCGTATGCGCCATACTGGTTCAAAACCGTTTCCAGATTGGCCGCCATCTTATTCAGTTCTGCCTTGGAAACCATGGTGCCTCTGCCCTTGCCTTTGCTCAAAAGATCAATCGGAGGGAATACATAGGCTTCCGGGTTTGCTTTCGGTTTTACAGCTGTCTGCTTAACACTGGCAGCTGATTCTCTCTTTTCTTTTGGTTCTGCTGCCTTCATGTCGGTAGCAAGAGTTACTTTGGAACCAGGTTTTCTCCCGGTTCTTCCGGTCTGTGCCTTAGGCTCTTTTCCCAGAGGAAATGCCTCAGGAACTTCTCCTGGTGCCTCCTCTTTCAAAACCTCCGTCACCTGGATCGGTTTGGAAATGACCTCTTCTTCTATCTCTGGTCTGACCGGATGTGCATGGGTGATCTCGCGGACCTCATCCTCCGGAGCAATCAGCTTAAAGGTTCCTACGTCAGCAATACCTTTAGCCTTTGCCTGCGTGCGTTTTGTCTGTACAGAACCATTTCTGAGCGGAACGGCTTTCTTTTCTGACCTGCGGATTGCTGCTCTTTGTCTTCCTTTTCCCGGAGCATGAACGATCCGGATCGTAACACCTTCCTCAGACTGGGTCTCGTAAACCGTTTCTTCTTCCTGTCTGCGGGAAAGAAAGCGGGAACGAGGTACAACAACCTTATCCGGCTGTTCTTCGTCATCTTCTTCCTCTTCATCATCCTCATCTTCATCATAATCATCGTAATCCTTTTTCCCGGAACGGACCCTTGTAAAAAGACTTTTAATGCTTGCTAACAGCGGGATCTCACAAATGATAAGCAGACAGATGATCATCGCGAGGATCACAATGATATAGGCCCCGACAATACCCACGGCTTTGGCGAGAGCGAAAGAAAACAATCCGCCTATAATGCCTCCCCCAATACCGTTTCGGGCACAGTCTGTGAAATAAGAAAGTATGCTTGCATCCAGAAATCCTTTAAAGGAGATCATATGTACAAACGCGCACAGGCATACAAAGAAAATAATGCCGCAAACCAGTTTGCTTGTCCTTTTTTCTTTTTTCAGGATACAATAAATGACTGCTAAGGCTCCGATCAAAGGAAACACATAAGCCATTAATCCAAACAGCCCGAAAAGGGCATAACGAACCCAGCCGCCAATCTTTCCAAGCACGTTTAGTGTGCACAATTCCAAAAGGAAAGCAACGGCTGCCGTAATGATGATCCGAATCTCTTTATTAGATTTTTTCTGTTGTTTTTTCACTTTTCGCATCAGTATATTTTACTATTTTTTCAGCCTTTATTCAACACTCTTTAAGGAGGTCGCCATATCTATCTTCTTTAATTTAAAGTGTACGATAAGATTGACTATGACAGTAAAAGCAATAGCGATCAATATACTTTTTACGAAACTCATGGCAAAGATCTGCCGTCCGAACATCACGATGTCTACTTCTACCGTGGTAACAACAAACCGGTTCAGGAAATAACCGCCCAAAATGCCCAGCGCAATTCCGATGATCGTGATCAGCACATTTTCCCGGTAGATATACTGACTCAGCTCGATATCATAGAAACCCAGCACTTTCAGCGTTGCAAGTTCCCGTCTTCTCTCGCTGATATTGATATTATTCAGATTGTACAGAACTACAAATGTCAATGCTCCGGCACAGATGATCAGAACCCAGGTAATAGAGTCAAGACTTTTCAGCATGTCTGCAAATTTATCCTTCATGGTCGAGATGCTGGTGACACCGCCAACCGCATCATACATCAGGTATTCGTTTCCCAGTTCATCCGGTTCTATTTCGGTTCCTTCTCTGTTGACCACAGTAACCGCATTGTACTCCGGTATGGAACCATAGAGCTTCTCATATAAAACCGGTGTCATATAGATGTAATGATAAATATAATTCTCTGCTATTTGACCGACCATAACCTTTTTAGGGTCTTTCTGCCCTACAGAAATGGTCAGTTCATCTCCTTCTTTCACATTCAGGACATTGGCCATTTTTTCTGTAATAATGACCTTGGAATCATTCAGGGAAAAATGTTCCTTTGTCTTCCGGTCTTTCAGGATAATATTCTGATCCAGTTTTGACGGATCTTCCGGTACAAAGATAAAGCAGGACAGGACTTCCTCTGAATTCTCAGATTCACAGTCGATGGAAGTCTGGTAAACATATAAATGGCTGTCAAACCTCAGATCGCTCTGCAGCACATCATCCAGCTCTTTCCGGTTCCGCTCGGTAGCATCCTGATCGATACTGATCACTTCATTGTAAAGGCAGATGTCTCCATATTGCGCATACAGGATCGTATTGATCGCATCTTTCAGACCAAATCCTACCAAAAGCAGCGCAGTGGACCCGCAAATACCGAACAGCGTCATAAAGAGCCGTTTCTTATAGCGGACAAAATTTCGGAGTGCATTTTTCCAGGTGAATCTGATTTTTTTCCACAAGGAAGGAATCCGTTCCAAAAGAAGTTTTCTGGCTTGTTTCGGAGAAACCGGCCGCATTAAGGAGGCCGGGACCTCCATCAGGGATTTGGTACAGGCAAAC
The DNA here is from genome assembly GCA_017652745.1 of Lachnospiraceae bacterium. Classification (GTDB taxonomy): domain Bacteria; phylum Bacillota; class Clostridia; order Lachnospirales; family Lachnospiraceae; genus RGIG5612. The sequence goes on along the minus strand of JAGCAK010000105.1, from coordinate 314 downwards.
AAAGTAGCTGCCATAATGCAGACGAGCGCCGCCCCGCCCGCTACCAGACAATGCTCCAGAGAATATGGGTAAACAAGGACCTCAATATTCGGATACAGAAGTTTATACACATGAAGGATAACATATGGCAGGACTTTACTGCCTACCAGAGCACCGCCTACAGATCCCAGTGCCGTTGCCAGGAGGGCATACAGAAGATACTTACGCATAATGGATGCTTTACTGTATCCCAGCGCTTTCAGAGTACCGATCGTGGTGCGTTCTTCGTCCACCATACGGGTCATTGTCGTCAGACAGACCAGTGCGGCGACAAT
>JAGCAK010000104.1 GCA_017652745.1 Lachnospiraceae bacterium | reverse complement strand
TTCAGCTCTTCCAGGATCGCCGTACGAACTTGTCTGGTATACTTCGCTGACATCGCAATAGCCAATGTGACAGCAGGAAGGATCATACTCTTGAAATCCCCTCCGGAACAGATAACCGGCAAGAGTTTGATTTTTACGCAGAACAGCAACATCAGTAATAACCCTACCCAGAAGTTCGGACTGGAGACGCCTAAAAAAGTAATTCCTCTTACCAGGTTATCGATCCAGGAATCTTTTTTGACCGCTGAGATCATTCCAAGAGGAACCGAAACCACAAGCATCAGGACCATAGACATTAACGTCAATTTCAGAGTTGGCCATAATCTGGCCAATAAAAGATCGACGACTGGTTTATTCAAAGAAAATGAGACACCAAAATCACCATGCAAGGCATTTCCCAGCCATCTAAAATATTGAACAAAGAACGGATCGTTGAACCCCATCGTTTCCCGAAGTGCTGCTACTTCGGAAGGGGTCGGCATAACGCCGGAGGAGGTCAGCATAATCTGAGCAGGATCGCCAGGCGCCAGATACGTCAGGAGAAATGTCAGAAAACTGATCCCTATCAGAACGATCACGATCTGGAGTAGTCGTGATAGTATTTTTTTTGTACTCAAAACTTTTTCCTCCCTTTAACATCCCCTTGTTAAAGTGCAGAAAGGGGATACCGCCCAAACGGCATCCCCTTTATCAAGATTAATAATTATTTAGCCGGAACGATTTCCGTAGACAGCCAGTAGTAGTCAGCTGTATGAATGTGAGCATAGCCAACATTCTTTGAATAGATCATCGAGCTGTTGTAGTATCCGTCAACAATAACGACTGCGTCATCGATCAGGATCTGCTGCATCTTCTGAAGAAGTTCTGCTCTCTTTGCGGTATCAAATTCGCCCAGAAACTCCTCATAAAGGGCATCATATTCAGCGCTGACATATCCGCAGTAGTTTGCTTCTGATTTGCTGTACCAGTTAGCCATATATTCTGTCGGATCGCCATTTGCAACGGTCGTCCAGTTGTTGTTGTTCAGGTCATACTCGCCTGCAACCAGTTTGTTCCACTGATCATCAGAGCTGCCGTAATCGGCCTGTACACCAATGCCGATTTCAGCCAGGTACATTGTGAATGCATCGGAGAAATCGTTCAGCAGACGGTTTTCATAAGAGACAAATTTCAGGACAATATTCTGTCCATCCAGTTCACGGATGCCGTCGCCATCATTATCTTTAATGCCTGCATCATCTAAAAGTTTATTTGCTGCTGCCACGTCATACTCATATGGATTATTCAGTTTGTCATATCCATAAGACAGTGTGGAAGGAAGGACGGAGTAACCTGCAGTATAAAGGCCTCCGATCGTATTGGACTGGCAAATGGTCTCATGATCCACTGCCATCTGAATTGCCTGGCGAATAGTTTTGTTACCCAATACACCGTTGAAGTTCATCCATGCGAAACCACAGCGTACACCAGATGCAATATCAACAGTGAAGTTCGGGTCATCCTGAAGAGCTTTGATATCAGCCACATTCGTGATGTTCTCAACCAAATCAACCTGTCCGTTCTGAAGTGCATATGCTTTAGCCTGTGCATCACCCATGAACAGAATCTTGACTGTCTCATAAGGAACCGGCTCGTAGTAGTATGGGTTAGCTTTCATAACATAACCGACCTGATCTTGGAATGATTCCACCATATAAGGGCCGGTTCCGATTACGCCGTTATTCCAATCTGTGGTGTGCTCCACATCCGTGATCTCTGTTGCAGGATGAGCCATATTACCCTTGAAGTTCTGGTTTGCAGCTGGCAGGACAAAAGTGATGGTATTTGCCTCATCATCAGCTGTGATGACCGTATCATAAGGTAAAAACTTTCCAGGAGCGGTAGACCCGTTTGGTCCTTCGTCCTTCAGTCTCTGGTATGCTTCAGCAACTTTGGAAGGTGTCAGATCACAGCCATCTGAGAACTTGATCCCTTTCTTTAAAGTAACGACCCAGGTAATGTAGTCTTCTGTATCTGCAGACTCTGCCAGCCATGGCTGCGGAACCATATTGTCGTCAAATTTGAACAAACATTCTCCAATGCCATAACGCATGCAGTTCCAGCAGGTATTTGTCTGTGCCATTGGGTCAAGCAGACCGTCACTGTACATTTGAATACCAAAGCTCAGCGTTGTCTTGTCGCCCGTTGGTGCAGCTGCACCGCTGCCCTGCGGAGCATCGCCGCCGCCTGATTTGCCGCAGGCTGCCAGTAATCCTACTGCAAGGATCATTGCGCCTGCAATTGCAAGAATTCTTTTCATGTTCTTTTTCATAGTCATTCTCCTTTTCTAGTAATATACGAACATGTCGGATAACAGACAGAGCAATAAAAAAAGCCCGTTTCATCATAGGGCTTTAGAAAAAATCCACAGATAAGCAGAAACAGCTAGGCAGCAAAACAATAGCCAGCAGTCTTATCAATAGTCTTCATATGCACCGTATGAATCTGCTATTCCGAAACAAGCAGGTCTCCTGACTTAAGTTCAACACAGGCGGCGCCTTCCCAAAAGATTGCTCTCTCAGTGACATTTATGCCGTCTGCTCCCTATCACAGTGACGGGATCGTACCGGATTTTCACCGGTTTCCCTTTTAATCTGCGCGTGTGGCAGAACATGTTTCGTGTCTGTTATTCAATTGAACAGGGTTATTGTAAGATAATTCTAAAAATATGTCAAATTTTATATTTTTGGTAAAATATTTCGATTTTGTGGGATTTTTCCATTATTCCTATTCTTTATTAGTATCCCATGTCCCATAGGCAACCATTGGCGTATCTTCCATAATGCAGAGACTGATCGTCTGGTAAAGCATGATTCCGTCATGTTTTGCAAGACATGTATATAATTCTTTGCCAAAATAATCCTTGATCACGCCAAGTATCTCCCCTTCTTTAAATGTTTCTCCAACCTGAAAAGAAGGATACCAGCATCCGGTTGCCGGAGCATCTTCATACGTGACTGGATTCACTTCTTTCGGAACACCTTTCTTTTTTTGAACTTCTCCATCCAGGATTCCCAGAAATGCCAGAAGATTTTTGACATCGTGTTTGTCTTCTTCCACCAGCTCCCTGTTCCATGTGCCCTTACAGCCTCTCTCCAGAAGGATGGATGGGATTCCAAGGGCTCCTGCGTAATTGTATGCTCCTCCTCTGTCAACATTGGATACGACCAGGTAATCCACATCCATGACCTCTGCCATTTTACGGCTGGTCTCTACCACATAGTCACTGGCAACACCAAGACAATAGACATATGGCACCAATGCTTCGTATCCATCACCGCAATGCAGGTCAATATAATAATCAATACGAGGATAGATCTCACTTTCCATGGTGTAGGCAATCTTATCTGCCAATGTGCCCAAAGCGCTTCCCGGGAAGACGCGGTTGATATTTTTCCCATCTTCATAGACCAGGCTCATGGTGCGATGTTCAAAACCCGACCGGTTCAGGAGCCGGATCACAATAATGTTTCCGTTCACATTTTCCGGATCCAGTTCCTCTGCCAGTTCTATGGCTGACTGGATGCCTACATACTCGGCATTATGCACGCCGCCGCAGATCAGAATCGTTTTCCCTTCGTTTCTTCCATTTATTAAAGTGATTGGAATCTCCACCTCTGTATTAATAATAGGCAGGTATCCTGAAACTTTTTCTCCCTGCTCTGCCATTAATGATCCGATCTTAAAAGCTTCTTTCATGTTCTTCGTCCCTTTCCGAAAAGTCAATTCAAATGAATCATAGTGTTTGAGAAGATATTATCACATCTCCTGTCGCCAATAAAAGGTAGAATAATTCGGAATCATAAAACAAAAAAAGGACCGCCTCAATGGCTGTCCTTAACAAGTATACTTAATAAATCGAATCTCGAAAGCTCCTATTGGATCGTGTTCAAAAATCTTACCATCTGCGAATCCCAGGCATCTTCCAGACTTTTATCCAAAGTAAAAGCTTTCATGGATGTCCCGGTCGTACAGGTCAGTTTCCCTTCCTGAAAGTTAACATTCAAAAACAGGGCATTCACTTCGACCGGTTCAAAATCCAGCCCGGCATGATCTAAAAATTTCAGGACAACGTCCGACGGCATCATAAAAACAATTTTGAACCGCAACGGAACCTTCTGTCCTTTTACGATTTCATAGCAAAGCGGCCGTAGTCTTTTCCAATAGACTGCCTCTTCCTTGTTTTCCGGTAGTGCCAGATCGGCCTCTCCCATGAATTCCTGGTTAATATGGCCATCAATCGTGATATTTGTGATCGTACTGAAAGAAGCTTCTGTCACTAAAAAACCGTCAAATGTTTCTCCGGCAAATAAGGCAGTTGTAAACTGTTTCAGATTATCTATCTCTATTGCTCGCATAGTCCGCCCTTATTAATCTACTTCTTCATATTGAGAGGTCTCCGGTGATACCGGCCCTTCATAGGTCAGATCTCCGTCGGAGCCGCATACCGGACATTTGCCAAAATCAGCGCCAAAATCTCCAATCAGGTCAATTGCATATTTGTATTTCTTCCCGCATTTTTTGCAGGTATAGCACATATACTGAGCGCCCCAGGTCATAAACTTGATTCCTTTCTCTGTCTAGAAATCGGGGCCGGAACTTGATCCGGCCCCAAATTGTTTGTCTGATTGATCCGTAAGAATTATTCTGCTGTGTTGTAAGGAGGCAGGCTCAGCAGCTGACGAGCTTCGTCAGGAGTAGCGACCTCACGGCCAAATAACTTAACAGCTTCAACAGCTCTCTTAACGAACTGCGCATTGCTCTCTGCAAGCTGTCCCTTAGCGAACAGAACGTTATCTTCCATACCAACACGGATATGTCCGCCAAGTGCAACTGCGCCATAAAGCATTTCCATTGCGGAATGTCCAACACCGAAGCAGGACCATGTGAAGTTCTGAGCGCCGACTAATTTCTCAGCTTCTTCTTTCATGAATACCAGGTTCTTCATTGTGCCTGTGATACCATTTGCGCAGCCCATGCAGAACTGGAAGTGTACAGGAGTTTTCAGAACGCCTTTTTTGATGTAGTATGCAGCGTTAGCGATCATACCAGGATCAAAAGCTTCGATCTCAGGCTTAACGCCCCACTCCTGGAAAGACAGTCCGCATCTCTCAAGGAAAGCTGGGCTGTTGATGAACAGTCCGCTGTTCAGCCAGTTCATGGAACCGCAGTCATAGGATGCCATCTCCGGTTTCAGTTCTTCTACGTGAGCAACACGGATATCGTCGTCAGCGTGGATATCGCCGGATGTTGTAAGGTTCAGAACGATATCGCAGTCTTCATGTGCTTTGATCAGCTCAACAGTCTTTTTGAATCTTACAGGATCCATGATTCCGTTGCCTTCGTCATCTCTCATATGAAGATGAGCAACAGCTGCGCCGGCTTTCCAGCACTCGTAAACGTCTTCAGCAATCTCTTCCGGAGTCATAGGAACATTCGGGTTGTCCTTTTTCTTCGGCCATGCGCCTGTCGGAGCAACGGTGATGATTGTCTTGTTCTTTAATGCTTTTAAATCTGCCATTGGTTAGTACCCTCCATAAATAAAAATTTTAGCTAAAATTTGGAAATTTCGTATAAAAATCTCCACCACTTGTTATAACACTTTACCCTTATTATTTCAAGCCGTGAATCGGGAACTTAAATCCGATGGATAAACAGACCACTCTGCAATTTAGGTTCAAACCATGTAGATTTCGGAGGCATGACCTTGCCTTCATCCGTAACACGGATCAGTTCTTCCATTGTCGTCGGATAAAGAGCAAATGCCACTTTCATATCTTCCCTGCAGCGTTTTTCGAGTTCTGAAATTCCCCGGATTCCTCCTACAAAATCAATACGCTTGTCTGTTCTTGGGTCATTGATTCCCAAAATCGGGCCAAGAATATTATCCTGAAGCAAGTTCACATCCAGACATCCCAGTGCATCCGTCTTGATAATAGATGGTTTGGCGATCAGCCTATACCATTTGCCGCTCAGGAACATAGTGATCTCATTTTTGCGTCTCGGCTGATATCCGCCATGAACCCTTGTCCTCTGCTTCATAATCTTACGGATCCGCGATACCTCAAATCCAGCTTGCTCAATCTCCTGGATCAGTTTCCTTGGAGTCAACTTATTCAGATCTTTCACAGTCCGGTTATAAGGCATGATCAACAGTTGATCATGCGGAAATGCGACTGCCATGAAATAATTGAATTCTTCCTTTCCGGTATAATCCGGGTGCTGTCTTCTTCTTTTATCGCAAACAGAAGCTGCACTGGCACAGCGATGATGTCCGTCTGCTATATACAGGCTGTCGATCTGTGCAAATACTTCTGTGATTTTGGCAACTTTTTCAGGATCATCGATCTTCCACACCAGCTGATGTACATTATCTTCCGAAACAAAATCATACAGGGGTTCCTGATGAGTCGCCTTTTCCAGGAGCTGTTTAGTCTGCAGGGTTGCCTGGAATGCCAGAAACACCAGACCAGTCTGAGCAGAGCAAATATCGATGTGACGCGTACGGTCACTTTCTTTTTCCGGACGGGTAAACTCATGTTTCTTGATCACATTGTTTTTGTAATCATCCACAGAAAAAGCAGCTACCAGACCAGTCTGCGTACGACCGTTCATGATCTCGCGATAGATATAATAGGTTTCCCTTTCTTCCTCGACAAAAATCCCTTTGTTGATATTATCCCGTATCAGCGTTTTTGCCCGCTCATAGACCTTGTCACTGTACATATCCACAGTTCGCGGGAATGTCGTTTCCGGTCTGACGATCTTCAAAAAGCTCATCGGATTTCTGACCACTGTATCTCTTGCTTCTTTATTGGAAAAGACATCGTAAGGAAGCGTAGATACTCGCTCTACGAATCTCGGTTTTGGCCTGACGGCCTTAAATGGTTTAATAACTGCCATTGGTTCTTCTCCCTTGATTCTCATTTTAAAAGGCGGTCTGTTTTCTTTCAGACCGCCTTTGATGATTGTTGCCTCTTTATTTGCTGATGATCCTTACTTTCAAAATGCCGTCTGCTGCAATCTTCTCTTCCAAATCGGAACAGGAAGAACAACTACAGCCTGCAATTTCAAAGATAGAATAAGCATAATCTCCCCGTGTTTTGCTGACCATATCGGTAACAACAGCACCAAAAGGTTTCAGCAGATCCTGAATGTCTGCTGCACTGACAGCTGCTTTATGTGCAACGGTCAAACGGCATCCCTTTACCGGGCCCAGATCTGCATTCGGGTAATTGACAGAATTCTTGATATTTCCATTCTCCATGAAATCAGCTATTTCCTGTACCGCCATGATTGCGCAGTTATCTTCGCTCTCTTCAGTGGATGCTCCAAGATGCGGGATCAGGATAACGTTTTTCATGTTTGAAGCGCCCTCGGTTGGGAAGTCACAAACATATTTTGCAACTTTGCCTTCTTCCAGTGCTGCCGCCATATCTGCTTCATTTACCAGCGTGTCTCTTGCCAGGTTGATCACAATCACGCCGTCTTTCATTTTTGCAATGTAGCCGGCATTGATCATTCCGTTTGTGGAATCCATAGCCGGAACATGAATGGTGATCAGATCTGCATCTTTTGCGACCTCGTCAAGGTCATCAGTTGTCTTGACTGCATTGTTCAAAGCCAGCTTTGCTGCATCGCTCAGGTATGGATCATAGCCGATAACTTTCATCCCCAGATCGACTGCAACGTTAGCGACTTTAACACCGATTGCGCCAAGTCCGATCACGCCAAGGGTTTTTCCAAGGATCTCATGACCGACAAATTTTTTCTTTTCTTTTTCTGTCAGTGCTGCAATATCCGGATTGCCTGCTTCAGACTTTGTCCATGCAACGCCTCCCATGATATCACGAAGTCCGGCGATAGCTGCAAAGATAAACAACTCTTTGACACCATTCGCATTAGCTCCTGGCGTATTGAACACTACGATACCCTGCTCAGCGCAGCGATCCAACGGGATATTATTGACGCCGGCACCTGCCCTTGCAATGGCCTTCAGTTCCGGTTCAAACGCCATGTCATGCATTTTAGCACTTCTGACCAGGATGATATCAGCCGGTTCACTTTCTTCTACTTTGCAATACTGATCGGAAAAATTTTCAAGTCCGATGGCTGCAATTGGATTTAAACATTTATACTTATACATAGTTATTCTTCTTTCTGCTTATTTATTTGCTTTTTCAAATTCTTCCATGAACTTGACCAGTGCTTCTACACCTTCGTAAGGCATAGCGTTGTAAATGGAAGCACGCATACCGCCGACTGTACGGTGACCTTTCAGCTGCACCAGTCCGTTTGCTGTTGCTTCTTTTATAAATTTCGCATTCAGGTCATCATCGCCTGTTACAAACGGAACGTTCATGATAGAGCGGCTGCCTTTTTCCACAGTACCCTTGAATAATTCGCTGGCATCCAGGAAATCATAAAGCAATTTTGCCTTCTTCTCATTTCTTTCTTTCATTGCTTCCAGACCGCCCATTTTCTTCAGCCATTTGAAGACTTTACCGCAAATGTAGATGCCATATGCAGGAGGCGTATTGTACAGAGAATCATTATCTGCCTGTGTTTTATATTTCAGCATGGTCGGTGTGCCCGGTAGGACATCATCTGTGATCAGGTCCTTGCGGATAATAACGACGACGACACCTGCAGGTCCGATGTTTTTCTGTGCGCCTGCAAAAATGAGTCCATAATTTTTCACATCACATGGCTGGGAAAGGAACATGGAACTCTGGTCTGCCACTAACAGTTTTCCTTTTGTATTCGGAAGAACCGGGAATTTGGTTCCATAGATCGTGTTATTTTCACAGATATAAACATAATCTGCATTCTCACTGACCGGAAGATCAGAACAATCCGGAATATAGGAAAATGTCTTGTCCTCGCTGCTTGCGATCTTATTTGCTTCGCCAAAGATCTTAGCTTCTGAAAAGGCTTTCTTTGCCCACTGGCCGGTCACGATATAATCAGCGACACGGTTCTTCATCAGATTCATCGGAACTGCTGCAAACTGCTGAGAAGCACCGCCCTGTACAAACAGAACTTCATACTCTTCCGGGATTCCCATCAGATCGATCAGATCCTGCTTTGCATCTCCGATGATCTGTGCAAACTCGGAACTTCTGTGAGACATTTCCATGACGCCCAAACCGCATCCGCGGTAATCAAGCATCTCATCTGCTGCTTCCTGTAAAACTTCTTCCGGAAGGACTGCCGGACCAGCTGCAAAATTGTATACTCTTGCCATTTGTTTGCCCTCTTTTTTTTAAAAATTTGTGTTTTAGTTTACTCTAATTTGATATATTAATCAAGCACTTTCGCTCTCTGCCGCGATAAAATCTTAGTTCTTTTTTTGAACATAAAAAAGCGGGGGATGCTCCCCCGCCTTCAGTCATTTTTAGGAACTACTCTTCCGGTTTTGTTTCTTCCGGTTCAGCTGGTTCCGGTGCTGCTTCTGCAGCTTGCTCGATCGGTTCCGGAGCTTCAATTTCTTTCATTGCTTCTTCTGCCTGTGCAGCTTTCTTTCTTCCGAAGAATTTCTTCTCTGACTGTGAAGCTGCAGCCGGAACGGAAGCAGCATTTGCTTTCTCAACCTGTGAGATTGCCTGCTTTGACATAGGGATACGACAGTTTTTATTATTGCCAAATTCTACAATAACGGTATCTCCGTTGATAGCAACGATTGTTCCATAAAAGCCGCTGGTCGTCAGGATGCTGTCACCAGGCTCGATGTTTGTCATTTTTTCTTCCTGCTGTTTCTTCTGTTTTCTCTGCGGACGGATCATCAGGAAATAAACAATAGCACCGAAAATAACCAGGTAGATCACGATGACCCACCAGCTGGTGCCTTTGGTCTCTGTTCCATCAGCAGCAGCCTGCTGTCCCATACATGAACCAAACAGTAAAAGATTTTGTAAAAAAGTCATATTCGTTCCTCCATTACAGGTTTCTTAGCTATTATTGTCAGTGCTCTTCCTGAAATCCTTCCAGTTTTTCTTTTTTGAATTCTGCAAAGCGATCTTGCAGGATAGCTTCCCGCGCATTATTGACCATTTTATTATAAAAGAATAAATTATGCAAGACGCAAAGGCGCATTCCCAACATTTCTTTTGCTTTCAGCAGATGCCTGATATAACCACGGGAATAGTTCCTGCAGGCAGGACATTCGCAGCCTTCTTCGATCGGACGCTCATCCAGTTCATACTTCGCATTAAAAAGATTGATCTTGCCATGATCTGTATAAACGTGTCCGTGGCGGCCGTTCCTGCTTGGATATACACAGTCAAAGAAATCAACACCTCTTTCAATTCCTTCCAGAATATTGGCAGGTGTCCCAACGCCCATCAGATAGACTGGTTTATTCTGTGGAAGATGCGGAACAGTCACATCCAGGATATGATACATTTCCTCGTGGCTCTCTCCAACAGCCAATCCGCCGATCGCATATCCCGGCAGATCCAGTTCACTGATCCGGTCGGCATTTTCCATCCGGATGTCATCAAAGCAGGCTCCCTGATTGATACCAAATAAAAGCTGATCCCGGTTGATGGTTTCCGGAAGTGAATTCAGCCGCTCCATCTCCTGTTTGCATCGAACAAGCCATCTTTCTGTTCTGGAAACGCTCTCCTCTACATAACGTCTTTCCGCTTTACTGGATGGACATTCATCAAACGCCATTGCTATGGTGCTAGCCAGATGGGATTGGATCTGCATGCTTTCTTCCGGTCCCATAAAAATCCGTCTTCCGTCAATATGAGATTGGAATGACACACCCTCTTCTTTGATCTTTCGCAGGCTTGCCAGCGAAAAGACCTGAAAACCTCCGCTGTCTGTCAGGATCGGACGGTCCCAGTTTGTGAACTTCCGCAGCCCTCCAAACTTTGCGACGATCTCATCTCCCGGTCTGACATGCAGATGATAGGTATTGCAGAGCATTACCTGCGTGTTCAGATCTTTCAGGTCCATGGTCGATACAGCCCCTTTAATTGCCGCAACCGTGGCAACATTCATAAACACGGGGGTATGAATGGTCCCATGCACCGTTTCAAATGTGGCCGCTTTGGCACGGCCTTCTAAATGATCAATGGTATATTTACTCACAGACACCTCCTCAATTTCTCAAAGGTTCCTGAATTATGCTTCCTTCTTCATTTCTTGAAGGGCATGTCTAATTTACTCTTTGGCTTGTTATTTTGTCAATTAAATGTTAGATTATTATGGAATAAAAAAGAGGAGAAACTACTGATTATGGATTTTAAAACAAGGAGTCCGGAACCAAATCTTGATTATGGTTCAAGATCATTTATCTTTTTTGATGCGGTGCCGGTAATTTTGTTTTTTATTGCTGCTGTTCTTTTTAGAAAACACATCGATAATATCGCTTATCTGATAGCTCTTGGTATTTTGCTGATCGCTACAGTCATCAAAATTGGGCTTTCCTTCTATCGACTGAGTAATGGAAAAAACAACAAAAGTATGGATGATGCATTCCAGTTGATTTTAGGGCCGGGCCTGTTTGCCTTTGCTGCAGGCATTTTCTGGAAGATTTTTACGGATCACTCGCTCATTTTTGACGTAATCGGTAAGTCGCCACGTGTTATCTTCTTCATTCTGGTCGTTGTCTTTTGGGTTTTAAGACTGGTAAATACATGGCTGCTGCAGAGAAATGAAGAGCCAACGCTGGGAAACAGACGTTCCAAATACTGCGACTTGGCTTCTAACATCTGCTTCCTGGTCTTTTCAATCCTCTGCTTATTTGTTTAAAAAAGATTTAATAAAAAAACAAGACCTCCCGTATTCACGGGAGGTCTTTTAATTGTTATTCGTTTTCTTCTATTTCTGCCCCTGCCAAAAGAATATCCAGCTCTTTCAACTGCTTTTTATCCACCGGTGTTGGAGCTCCTGTCATCAGACAGCTGGCGTCTTTCACCTTAGGGAAGGCGATGACATCACGGATACTTTCTGCATGTGTCATCAGCATCATCAGTCTGTCAAAACCATATGCCAGACCGGCATGCGGTGGTACACCATATTTAAAAGCATCCAGCAGGAACCCGAAGCGGTCATATGCTTCTTCCTTGGTGAATCCCAATGCCGTGAACATCTTTTCCTGAATCTCAGGATTGTAAATACGTTCACTGCCGCCGCCAAGTTCCACACCGTTCAGAACGATATCATAAGCGGCTGCTTTTGCTTTCCAAGGTTCAGTCTCTAACAGAGAGATATCTGCCTCCAGAGGCATGGTAAACGGATGGTGCATAGCCACCCAGCGCTGCTGCTCATCAGAATACTCAAGCAGCGGGAATTCCGTAACCCAAAGGAAATTGAATTTGCTTTCATCGATCAGACCCATCTGTGCTCCAAGCTCTAAGCGGAGCGCACCAAGGGAAGCAAATACGATCTTATCAGTGTCTGCAGCAAAGAACATCATGTCGCCCTTCTCTGCTTTCATTTCCTCAGCAAGTGCAGCCAGTTCTTCTTCCTTCATAAATTTGGCAAAGGAAGATTTGTATGTGCCGTCCTCATTGATGCCCAGATATGCCAGACCTTTTGCGCCGATGCCCTTCACAAAATCGGTTAATGCATCGATCTTCTTTCTCGGCATGCCTGCCATGCCCTTTGCAGTGATACCACGAACAGAAGAACCCTCCTGCGCTGCAGCATTTGCAAAAACGCTGAATTCGCATCCTTTCACACAGTCCGTTACATCTACCAGTTCCATACCGAAACGGGTATCCGGTTTATCAGAACCAAAACGTTCCATCGCTTCCTGCCAGGTCATCCGCTGGATTGGAAGTTCTACGTCCACATCCAGGATTTCCTTAAACACATGTGCGATCAGACGCTCGTTGGTTTCCATAACGGTTTCTGCGTTCGCAAAGGAAAACTCCATATCGATCTGTGTGAATTCCGGCTGGCGGTCTGCACGCAGGTCTTCATCACGGAAACATTTTGCAAGTTGATAATAACGGTCATAACCTGCGCACATCAAAAGCTGCTTAAACAGCTGCGGCGACTGCGGCAGTGCATAACAGCTGCCTGGATGAACACGGCTTGGAACCAGATAATCTCTGGCACCTTCCGGTGTACTCTTGCAGAGCATTGGGGTTTCGATCTCAATAAAGCCGTCGCTGCTCATGAAGTTGCGGATACTCTGGGCTACGCGGCTGCGAAGGATAATGTTTTTCTGCAGATCCGGACGACGTAGATCCAGATAACGATATTTCAGACGCAGTTCATCTTTTGTCTGGCTGTCCTCTTCAATTGGGAATGGCGGTGTCAGTGCTTCTGAAAGAATGCGGAGCTCTAATACTTTAATCTCAATCTCCCCTGTCGGCAGGGATTCGTTCACAGCTCCTTCTCTCTTCTGCACTAAGCCGCGAACAGCAATAACAAATTCATTCCGAAGTGTTTCTGCCTTTGCAAAGCCTTCTGCTCCGATATTGTTTTCGTCAAATAAAAGCTGGATCAGACCAGTCCGGTCTCTAAGGTCAACAAATATCAGACTGCCCAGATTTCTGCGTCTGTTGACCCAACCCATCAGCACAACGGATTCTCCCATTTGTGCATTTAAAACTTCTGTACATCTGTGGCTTCTGGTAAAACCACTCATTGATTCTGCCATGTTAGTTTCTCTCCCCGGGGTCTTATCCCGCTTTTTTATTTTTGAATCACTGCGGCAATGTTATCTACGGATGTCTCCACTTCGCTGCCGTCAGCCATATTCTTTACTTTCACTTTCCCGGAAGCGATTTCGTCTTCTCCCAGGATCACAACGTATGGTGCGTTGATCTTATTTGCATACTTCATCTGTGCTTTAATGGAGCGGTCCAGATAATCTGTCTCGACGCTGATTCCCTGTTTACGGAGCGCATCAATGATCTGGAAAGCACGTGCCTTAACACCACCCATAAATCCCAAATACAGATCCGGTGGTCTGACGCCGCCCAGATCGACTCCTTCCAGTTCCAGGAAGTATAAGATCCGCTCCAGACCCATGCCAAATCCGGCTGCCGGGATATCCTGCTTGCCATCTATCTCATGGACCAGATTATCATATCTGCCGCCGCCGCAAAGGGTAAATCCATCTTTATTAACAAATTCAAAGACGGTCTTGGTGTAATAATCCAGATCGCGGACAATGCCGGTGTCGATCTGATAAGAGATGCCAAGCGACTCTAATAAGGACTGCAGCTCTTCAAAATGTGTGCGGCATTCCTCATCCAGATAATCAATCGTCTTTGGCGCGTTGGCTACGATCTCCTTGCAGCCTTCTTCTTTGCAGTCAATGACACGGAGCGGATTTCTCTCCATCCGTTCCAGACAGGTATTGCAAAGCTTATCCTTATGCTCTTCCAGATAAGTCAGAAGCGCTTTGTTATATTCTTTTCTGCAGTTCGCACAGCCGATGGAATTGATATGGACTTCAATATCCGAAAGTCCCAGCTCTTTTACGATCCGACTGACCAGGGAGATCAGCTCCACTTCAACGAGCGGGCTCTCTGAGCCAATATATTCCACACCAAACTGATGATGCTGGCGAAGCCGGCCGCTCTGCGGTTTTTCATAGCGAAAAGCAGGTGTGATATAAAACAGCTTTGTTAAACCGCTCTCAGCAAACATACTGTGCTCCAGATAAGCACGGACAGCACCTGCGGTTCCTTCCGGTTTCAGCGTAATGCTTCTGCCTCCACGGTCTTCAAAGGTATACATTTCCTTCTGTACGACATCCGTGGTCTCTCCAACACCCCTCTGAAAAAGAACGGTATGTTCAAAAACCGGCGTTGCGATCTGCCGGATATTATAAGAGGCAGCAATTTTCTTGCAGATCTCCTCGATTCTTTCTCTTTTTGCCATTGCGTCTCCGTACCAGTCAGCGGTACCTCTTGGAGCCTGTGTGATCATTTTGACTTTCCTACTTTCTTATGATTCTGCTTTATAGCCGTGCATACGGCGCTCACTTTTGATATCGGTTGCCCTGTCATGCCCCGGAAAAACGGTCGTTTCTTCCGGAAGCGGAAGCAGTTTTTCCCAAATAGATTTCATCAGAGCGTTCTCATCTCCACCAGGGAAATCAGTCCGTCCCCATGAACGGAAGAACATGGTATCTCCTGCTAATACAAAGTTCGCTTCCGGGAAGTAATAGCAGGTGCCGCCTGGCGTGTGTCCCGGCGTATGCATCACTTCAACCCGCATGCCTCCGATCAGAAGGTTCTCTCCGCCTTTCAGCTGCACATCTTTCTCTTTCAAAGAAATGCTCTGTCCGCCCATATTCTTACGGCCGTCGGAAAGCATCGGCACATCAGCCTCATGCATATAGACCGGAATATCATAGTGATCACGAAGTTCTTCCAATGCCAGGATGTGATCTGCATGTGCATGTGTCAGAAAGATGGCAACAGGCTTTACATCCCGTTCCTTTACACATTCTTCAATGAATGCAGCATTGTCGCCCGGATCCGTAATGATGGCTTCTTTCCGAAACTCATCATAGACCATATAGCAATTGGTTTCGAGCATTCCCACACGAATGCAGTCTAATTTGATACTCATTCTTTTACGCCCTTGTTCTAATAATATCTATAACTCCGTCGATCGCATGCAGTTTTTCAATGACCTTGGACAGCTCATCTGTAGATGAAACTTTAAATCCCATATCGATCGTTGCGATCTGCTGTTTGTTTATTCTAACATTCATGTTGGTAACATCAAGGTTTTTCTCCGACATGATCTTGGAAATATCTACCAGCATACCAATACGGTTTCTGGCAAAGATACTGATCTCTACCAGATACTTTTCTTCTTTAAACGCGGAGGATGGCTTATCCCACTGCGCATCGATCAGCCGCTCTCTTTCCACGCTGGAAAGATTGACGATATTAATGCAGTCCGTCCGATGAACCGTCACGCCTCTTCCTCTGGTCACAAATCCAACGATCTCATCACCCGGAACCGGAGAACAGCATTTTGCAAACCGCACAGCAACGTCATGAATACCCTTGACGACGATACCGTTCCGATGCTTCATCTCAGAAGATTCTTTCTGACCGCCGGAGGCTGATTCTAAGATCTCTTCATCTGTGATCTGGTTCTTTTTATTCTTACGGTTATACTCATCCAGAAGCCGGTTGACGACCTGGCTTTCCTTTAAACCGCCATGGCCAATAGCAGCCAACATGGAATCCCAGTCCTTACAGCTGTATCTGGTCAGAACCGGTGCCTGATACTGCGGCTCAAAGATCTCCATATTGTCGATCCCTTTGGCCTTCATATATTTTTCGACCAGTTCCTTGCCCTTTACGATGTTTTCTTCCTTCAGGGCTGTTCTAAACCATTGATTGATCTTCTGTTTTGCTCCCGGACTCTTAACAATGTTGAGCCAGTCCATACTTGGCCCCTTGGAGTTCTGGGAGGTTATGATCTCAACTCGGTCACCGTTCTGAATCTTATAATCGATCGTTACGATCTTATCATTCACACGGGCGCCGATCATCTTATTACCGACAGCCGAGTGAATGCTGTATGCAAAATCAATTGGCGTGGATCCCACCGGCAGATTCTTTACATCTCCTTCCGGTGTAAAGCAGAAGACACTGTCTGAGAAAAGATCCAGGTCGCTCTTAAGGAATTCCATAAACTCCTTATTGTCGCTCATTTCATTCTGCCAATCCAGGATCTGTCTCAGCCAGGCAAGTTTTTCTTCCTCGCTCTGCTTGATCGTTTTATCATTAACGCCTTTGCCTTCTTTATATTTCCAGTGCGCCGCGATACCATATTCTGCGGTGCGGTGCATTTCAAATGTACGGATCTGAACCTCAAAAGGTTCACCGGTCGGACTGATCAGCGTTGTATGCAGAGACTGATACATATTCGGTTTCGGCATTGCAATATAATCTTTAAACCGTCCAGGGATCGGTTTGTAGATCTCGTGAATGATACCTAACGCAGCGTAACAGTCTTTCACTGTTTCCACCTTGATCCGAATTGCAAACAGATCATAGATCTGATCCAGAGACCGGTTCTGATTGATCATCTTCTTATAAATACTGAAGAAATGCTTGACTCTTCCGTCGATCTCACATTCAATTTCCGCTTTTTCCATGTGGCTGCGGATCTCTTTGACCATCTTCTCGATAAAGTCTTCCCGCGCACTTCGGCGGATTTTAATGTTCTCCACCAGGTTGTAATAAACATCCGGTTCGGAATACTTCAACGCCAGGTCATCTAACTCAATCTTAATTTTGGAAATACCAAGACGCTGCGCGATCGGAGCATAGATATCCATTGTTTCCTTTGCTTTTTCCTTCTGCTTTTCGCGCGTCATATACTGCAGGGTCCGCATGTTATGCAGACGGTCAGCCAGCTTGATGATGATGACCCGGATATCCTTTGCCATGGCAAGGAACATCTTTCTGAGATTCTCTGCCTGGACTTCAATCTTATCTGCTGAATATTTGATCTGCGTCAATTTGGTAACGCCATCCACCAGTTCAGCTACTTCATTACCAAATTCCCTGCGAACCTCATCCAACGTCATGTCCGTGTCTTCCACGACATCATGAAGCAAGGCGGCGATGATCGTCTCCTTGTCCATTTCCAGCTCGGCCAGGATGATCGCCACTTCTACCGGATGCGTAATATACGGCTCTCCGGAATGCCGTTTCTGATCACCATGCGCTTCCTTTGCAACTTCATACGCCCTCTCCAGCAGTGATACATCGTCTGATGGATGATACTGACGGATGATCTGGAGCAGATCCTGGAAACGCTTATCCGGATCGATCGGTTCCAACGGCGCATTGATCCGGGAGATCGATTTCTCGCTCTCCGGGAAGCCGCTCAGGCTAAATGATGAAGGTTCTTTAATTGCTGTTTTTGTTTCAGGCATAACCTATCTTTTTCTTACATGATGGCCCGTGATCTCGTGCACGTCACCCTCATGGTCCTCTTCGTCATTCTTTGCAAACATTTTCGCTACAGAATCACTGGAAACTGCATCTGTTACCGGTTTCTGTCTTTTTCTGAGCATAATTATGACCAGAGCGATGATCACTGCCAACTCTACTGCCATGGCGATCATCATCAACATATCTTTTCTGGAATTCCCTTGTTTGACTGGCTCTGGTGCTTTCAGGACTGACCTGGTCAGCAGGTATTCCGAGCAATGCGTGATGGCCAGCTCGATTTCTTCCCCTTTAACCGTAACAGACTGGCCTTCCTGTTTCAGTGTGTTTTCTTTCTCATCAAAATAGTATAAATATAAAACGTCTTCTTTGGTGAAATCTTTCCCTGCAGCTATTGTAAAGACGGTATTTTTCGGAAGTTCTCCACTATATGCGAAATTCAGGACTTTTCCGGAGGCATAGTTTGACAATGCATCGATCTTGTCTGCATTTTTACTTTCAAAGGTAACCGTTGGATCAAACGTCTGGAAATTCTTCAGTTCTGCCATGTCTTTTCCATTCATGGTCCAGCCGTAAAGAAGTTTTCCGTCTGCATCATAGCGGTTCAGTTTCAGTGTCTTTCCCCATTTAGCGACTGCGTCAATCATTTCTTTGGTCAGTTTATCGCCGTCTTTCAGGGATATCGTCACCTGTTCTGCTTTTGTT
>JAGCAK010000103.1 GCA_017652745.1 Lachnospiraceae bacterium | reverse complement strand
GTGCCGGATCACATCACGATATTTATATGTCTGTTCTGCTTCTACATTTTTATCGTTCTCACCAAAGACCAGCAGAACGTCTCCTTCATATTCCTTTAGGAAGTTAAAAACATCAAACTGTTTTGCTTCTTCAATAAATGCCCTGCCCATCACGATCTCATCACCGATCAGAACCTCTGGCAGATTATCCGGATCAAAACGCACGCCAAAATACAGTCCGCTCACGGCACGCGTCTGAATATTCGCAGCCGGTGACATCATGGCAAAACGCCGCACCTCGTTTGCATGGGCAACTGCCAGACGTCCCGCAACAAGTGCTCCCATCGAATAACCCAGCGGAATGATCTCACTGAACAGATCGAGCGATTTTGCATATTGGAAAAAGCATTCTCCATCCGCCAGGTTTTTGCTCATGGTCATGTCTTTCAGTTCTCCGCCGCTGCGCCCATGCCCATTAAAGTCAAACCGCAGTGTCGCAAAGCCTTCTTTCCACAACGTGCGCACCAGGCTGTAAAACGGATGCATCCGCGAATGTGTCATATATCCGTGCATGATCAAAACCAGAGGGATCTTCTGCCCTTCCGGCTCCGGTCCCTCTAGCAATCCGTACAGTTTGTTTCCATTACATTCCAGATATATTTTTTCTTTCATGTCTTTTCCCGCCGCAGGCGGAAAACCCCTTCTATGTTATACGAGCATGATCCCGGTCAGCATCCTGGCCACCGGATCTTTTTCTTTTCGGTAGGAAGCAAATAAGTCATCATGAAGCGTACAGGAAAATGGCTTGGTAATGTTTTCTTCCTTTAATCCATCTCTTTGCAGCGCGATACGGATTGCCTCCGGAAGATCCAGATAATATTTGCCTTTTTTCTCTCCCTTTCGGAAAAAGCACGACCGTTCCTCTTCCGAGTAATATACTGCAAACGGATCCAGCAGATCCTCTCCGACTTCATAGCAGTCTCCACAGATACATGGTCCCATAGCTGCCAGAATATCCGACGGCCTGCATCCGAACTCCTTTTGCATCCGCCTGACTGCATTCACACTGATCTGATTAGCCGTTCCTTTCCACCCGCTGTGAACCATGCCGATCACCTGCTGAACCGGATCCAGAAGAAAGACCGGAACACAGTCTGCCTGCAGTGTGCAGAGTAAAAGGCGTTTTTCATTTGTGATCATTCCATCAAAGCCTGATACAGATTCCGGACGGAGGATCTCTTCGCCGCCATCTTCTCTTGTCACGATCCTGACAGCTGCCGTATGAGTCTGTTTTACGTGGACGATATCAGAAAGGGAAATGCCAAATAGTTTAGCCAGCGCCTCATAGTTTTGAAGAGCACCTTCTTCGCCATATTTCCAGACTCCGTCATTTTGATCTGCACTTTTTTGTGTGCAGATCGTCCGGACCAGATCTGTTTGATCAAAGTTTATGATTGTCGAATAGTTCATATCCTAAGCTTTTTTCTTTGTTTTGATCGTTGCCGCATAAGCACTGTTGCACAGGCCTAATACCGCAGAAATGATAAACAATGTCTCAATACCAACTTTCTGCCAAATCCATCCGCCAAACAAAGCAATTGCAAGTGTGATCAGATGATTGACGGAGATACCGGTAGAAAGTGTTGCCTTTACTTCCTGCATGTTATCGGAAATATCCTGCACATATACACTGGCTGCCATAGACGCCAGCGAAATAACTGCATCCAGAACATAGTTGACGCAGCAGACGATAAAGGCCACATTCATCGGGAAAAGATGATGTGCAAATCCGTAGAAGAAACACACCACGACCAGAATGAGCGTATCCATGATCATCACAATCTTATAGCCTGCTCTGTCGATGATCTTTCCCACGACCGGCGCCATCAGAAAACTTGCAATGGCAGAGATGGCAAACAGCAGGGAAATGACCGTTGTTTTTGCTCCATAGAAGAGGATCAGCACATACGGTCCGAAGGTCAGAAAGACCTGCTTGCGTGCGCCGTAAAACACTTCCAGCATATAGTACTTGGTGTATTTTTTCCGGAAGTAAAAATGCCTTGCATTCTCATCGGTCTCGGACTTTCCTTTCAGTCCAAAGGAAAAGAATGCGCCAACTGCGGTGATGATGCCCGCGACCATAAAAAAGATCTTGAAAGGCTGTGTTTTGGCAAATACCAGGAAACCGATAATAACGATGATAAAACCGATCAATGTGCCTACCTGCTGGGAGGAGCTTTGAAGGCCTAAGGCTTCACCGCCTTTTCCTTCCTTCGAGTAACTTAGCGCCAGCGTACTTTTCATTCCCAGCTGAATATGCTCGCCCAACGAGCAGATGCAAACTGCCAGCACCACCAGCACTTTTACAGGCGGAACAATAGCGAGCATGCCCATACCGACCAGGATGATGATCGCACCGAGTTTATATAATTTCTCGGCAGAAAAAGTAAACAAAAGAGCTAATATAAAAATCAGGAGAAAGCCCGGCAATTCCCGGAAGAATTCCGTCAGTCCCCGTTCAAATTCTCCGATTCCAACGATCTCCGCCAGATAATTATCCAATAACCCTTTATGGATGCCGTATCCGAGACCAATAATAAACACAGATAGTAAAAATACCTTATAGTTTGTACCGTCACGAAAAACAGCAGCTATTTTTTTCATTTGTGAATATTCCCCTTACCTGTCATATTTGTCACAGAGTGAATGAATACGGTCCGTAAATTTTTCAAGGTCTTTATTCGCTCCGCCTTTATTGCGTTCGATCACGCGTAAAAGTCTTTGTCCAGCCTCCCACAGTGCATTGTAAACAGCAGATGCTTTTTCTTTCGCAACTTTCTTTTTTGGTTCTGCTCTTACGATTGCTGCTTTTTCTGTAAAATCTTCTAAAAGCAAATCATAGGCATCTCCACTGAATGGTGCTATGGCATCCATTCCCAGTTTATTGCGAATACTGTCTGCAAACACATCGCAGACTGAATCTCCACCGTGATTGACAAAAACTTTACGAGGAGGCTGTTTAATATTGCCCAGCCAGTCTAAAAGCATATCCCGGTCTGCATGTCCGCTGATATCCGCAATCTCTTTTACTTCTGCATGCACAGCAATCTCTTCATTGAACAGCCGGATACTTTCCGCACCGTCCATGATCTTGCGTCCCAGCGTGCCTTCTACCTGATAACCAACAAAAACGATCGTGGATTCTTCTCTCCAGAGATTATGTTTCAGATGATGCCGGATACGGCCTGCCTCACACATGCCGGACGCAGAAAGGATTACTTTCGGTTCCCGGTCAAAGTTGATCTGTTTGGATTCTTCCGTGGTGACCGTTAAATGCAGATTTGGAAACTTGATCGGATCAATTCCTTTCGAGAGCAGTTCCAGTGTTTCTTCATCAAAGAACTCTGTCAGCGGAGCAGAATAAATTTCTGTTGCCTCCACTGCCAAAGGGCTGTCTACATATACCGGGAAGTTTTCATGTCCCTGTACCAGATTCTGTTCTTTGATCATGCGGATCAGATACAGAAGGATCTGCGTTCGGCCGATGGCAAAAGATGGAATGACCACATTCCCGCCACGGTCCAGTGTTTCCTGAATGATCTTGGACAGCTGCACCACATAATCTTCTCTCTCCTCATGCAGACGGTCTCCGTAGGTGGATTCAATGACCACAAAGTCTGCTTCTTCCGGTTTTTCCGGGTCTCTGATCAATGGGCGGTCGATATTTCCCACATCGCCCGAAAACAGTATTTTTCTTGTTTCTTCTCCTTCTTTGATCGTAACCATAATACTGGAGGATCCCAGAAGATGACCGGCATCAATGAACTCTACCGTAATACAGTCGAAGATCGGATAAGGCTCGTGGTAATAACAGGATTTGAACAATTTCATGGAAGCTTCCGCATCCTGCACCGTATAGATCGGAGTGATCTCTTTTCCGCCTGCCCTCTTGGCTTTGCGGTTCCTCCACTCCGTTTCACTCTCCTGAATATGTGCCGAGTCACGCAGCATGATATCACAAAGCTGTTTTGTGGCCTCCGTCGCGTAGATTGGATTATTATATCCTGCCGCCACCAGTGCAGGAATTTTTCCGGAATGATCAATATGTGCATGTGTCAAAAGGATGGCATCGATCTCTTCCGGTGCAACCGGGATCTCGCAGTTCACATAGGTATCTCTGCCCTGTTCCAATCCACAGTCAACCAGAATGTTTTTGCCGCACGCCTCAATGAGCGTGCAGGAACCTGTCACTTCATGAGCGGCTCCAATAAATGTCAGTTTCATATCAGCCTCCAAAAGATTCTTGCCTTTTCCGAAACACTCTATTTTACTGCATAGTAAATCAATTTATTATAATATATTACAGGTGGGTTTTAAATCGAAAAATCTCTTTTAACACTTAAAAATGCGCCGTTCGAAAAGAAGCGGCGCATTTATTTTTTACAAAAATAACAAACTGCTTATTTGACCTGCTTTGCAAAAAACCAGAGCACTGCACCAATCAGCATGCCGCCTGCAAGGATAAATACCATTGCCTGATATCCAAGATATTGTATCCCATATCCCATCAGGATACCGATGACGATCGAACCAACCTGCGCAATCGTGCTTCTGACGGAGTTAATGATCGGAACATCCGACGGAAGCTCCGCAATGTCTGTAGCCGTTGCGCTGGTCATGCCGGAAATGGAGCGAGGCAGTGTCCCCCAAAGGACAACGTAAAGCCAGATCATATTCGCAGGAACGACTCCCAGAACGACAAATGCGACTGCTCCGGCTACAAAAGACATGATCGCAATCTTTCTTCTGGTCCTCAGTTTATCTGAGAGGAGTCCAAAAGCGATCATCGACGCCAGACCAAGAATCGTGGTAATGCTGTAGGTGTCCGCAGCCTGCATCTGTGACAAGCCTTTTGTTGTCAGGAATTTAATGATGTAAGCAGTAAAAGTCATAGATGTTGCATTAAAGAAGATCATCGCAAATGCGATCAGCATTGCGGACTTATTCTTCATAACTCGGAGCGTTTGCTCCCGAGTTGGTTTCTGACTGCTTCCGATGCCGTAAATACGAAGAGAAAATGGAACGAGAATTACCCAGATGGCTGCTGCCACTCCATAGATTCCGCAGACGATCAAAAACAGCTGCTGAAATGTCAGTCCGGAGTTGACCATCAGGGTGGTTCCGCCCTTTGTCATGATAATCTGCGGCAGGACAGAAACCATAGTCATAAAACTGCTCCAGAAACTGACATGGCTGCGGTCGGTCAAATTCAGTATCAACGCCCAGGTAACCAGTCCGGCGAATGCGGATCCGGCGCCTTCCAGCATACGGCCGATCACGAAGATCACAAAATTAGAGGCAAAGACCTGAATAAGGATCCCGCCAACTGCAACGGAATACCCCAGAAGCACGGTGACATTACAACGCAGCTTTCTAACCAGAAAGCCAAACGGGATCGAACAGGCAACTGAGACCCAGCTGGCGGATGTATTCAGATAGCCATATGCACTTTCCGCGATATGAAAATGCTCCATGATCGCGCTTTGCATAGGCAATAGTTTATAACCGCTTATTCCGGTAAGGATCATGCAAGTTACGATTGCAAAGATCATCAGACCAACCTGTTTTTTGCTATACCGCGGTTGTTCCGGTTTCATCGCGACTGTATCACTCATTTTATTGCCTTTCTATTTGATCTGTTTTGCCAAAAACCACATGAACCCGCCGACGAGCATGCCGCCTGCAAGAATAAATGTCATGGCCTGATAACCCAGATACTGTATACCATATCCCATCAG
The DNA here is from genome assembly GCA_017652745.1 of Lachnospiraceae bacterium. Taxonomy (GTDB): domain Bacteria; phylum Bacillota; class Clostridia; order Lachnospirales; family Lachnospiraceae; genus RGIG5612. The sequence continues at coordinate 930 of JAGCAK010000103.1, read as the reverse complement.
AATGCCAATAATCGTTATCCCGATCTGCGCGATGGTGTTTCGGACCGAGTTAACGATCGGGACGTCGGCCGGGAGCTCAGCAATTTCCGCGGCAGTCGCATTGGTCATACCGACGATCGAACGAGGCAGCGTTCCCCAAAGAACTACATAGATCCAGATCAGGTTTGCCGGAGCAATACCAAGCACAACAAACGCAACGGCTGCTGCCGCAAACGACATCATCGCGATTTTCCTTCTTGTTTTGAATCTATCGGAAATGAAACCGAAGGCGATCATGGACGCCAGACCGATCAGGGTTGTTAAACTGTAAGTATCTGCTGCCTGTGTCTGCGTCAGACCTTTCATGGTCAGGAAACGGATCACGTATGCAGTAAATGTCATGGATCCGGCGTGATAGAAGATCAGACCGATCGCCACAAACCATGCATTTTTATTCTTCATAACACGGATGGTCTGCTCTCTGGTTGGCTTCTGGCTGCTGCCGATCCCATGCACTTTTACAGAAAATGGAACGCAGATCAGGAAAACAATCAACGCAACCATATATATGCCGATAACGATCCAGAACAGCTGCTGGAATGTCAGCCCGGAATTGACCATCAGCGTAGTACCGCCTTTTGTCATAATGATCTGCGGAAGAACGCTGGCCATGACCATGAAGCTGCTCCAGAAACTGATATGTCTTCTGTCGATCAGATTCAGGATCAAGGCGCCTGTTGCCAGACCTGCAAAAGAACTTCCGGCACCTTCCAGCACTCTGCCCAAAACAAAAAGGGTAAAACTACTGGCGATGATCTGAACGAAGATCCCGCTCATAGCAACAAAATAGCCTATGATAACCGTAATGTTGCAGCGCAGTTTCCTGACCAGAAATCCCATCGGGATGGCACAGCAGATCGATACCCAGCTGGCTGCCGTGTTCAGTATGCC
>JAGCAK010000102.1 GCA_017652745.1 Lachnospiraceae bacterium | reverse complement strand
TCATGAAGAAGAAGTTGACCGCGAGCGTTACGGCTATGTTCTGTCTGAAATGCGTTTAGAGCATGCTATCGGCACAGGCGTTATCGTTGACCTGACCTGGATGTATGATGAGTTTGAAGAAGCATTCAACAAAGCAGGCGGCGACCCGGCTAAAATGGGCGAGTTTGCAGAAGTTCCTGGAAAGAAAGGCGCTATCTGGCACATCATCACTCCGGAAGATGTTCAGAAAGCACTGGACAAAGATGGTCTTGAGATCCGTCCAAACGACTTTGTCGTTCTGAACACAGGATTCCATCGTTATTGGAGAAAGAACAACGACAAATACTTCAACTATTATGCAGGAAATGGTCCGGAACTGGCTAACTGGCTGATGTTCGAAAAGAAGATCAAAGCTATCGCCGGCACTTACGGCGCATCTGACTCTCCGGTATGGCATTGCCCATGCAAGGAGCAGATGCCTTGGCTGTACAACAACTATAAACTGGCTACCGGCCGCGATATCGATGAAGATTATCCGGATTACGAGCCTTGCCACCGTCTGTATGCACAGCATGGTCTGATGGCAATCGAGAACGCTGGCGGCGATATCGATCAGGTTACCGGAAAACGTATGATCCTCTGCGCGTTCCCGTTCCGCTGCGAAGCAGCTGACGGCGGTATGGTACGTCTGGTAGCATGGGAAGAGGGATCCTTCTAAGAAACGAGGTTGATACAGCATGAAACAACTATCTGATATTAAAAAAATCGCTGTTCTCGGGGCCGGCACTATGGGCCCTGGGATCGCACAGATGTATGCGATGGGCGGTTATGAGGTCACCATGTGGACCCGCAGCGAGGCAACGCGCGACAAAGCCATTGCTTCGTTGAAAGCACAGTTTGATACTTTTGAGGCAGAAGACCTTTTGAGTGAGCCAAAGGAGACTGTCCTTGGCCGCATCCGTTTTGCACTGACAGTGGAAGAGTGTGTAGAAGGCGCTGACTTTATCCAGGAGACAATCGTAGAAAAAGCAGATGCAAAGAAAGAACTTTATGATCAGCTGGTCAAGATCGTTCCAAAGGATGTGATCATCGCTTCCAATACTTCCGCACTCAATATCTTTGAGATCGTTCCGGAAGAACTGCTTCCGCAGCAGATCATCTGCCACTGGTATGCACCTCCACACGTTATTCCACTGGTTGAAGTCGTAAAGAGCGAGCAGGCACCACAGGAAATCGCAGAGACAGCGGTCGCACTTCTGAAAAAATGCGGAAAGACAGCAGTTCTGATGAAGAAATTCATCCGCGGTTATATTGCAAACCGTCTGCAGCAGTGCCTGAACCAGGAGATTTTCTATCTCCTTGACAACGGCTACTGTGACGCAGAAGCGATCGACCTTGCCTGCCAGGCTTCGTTTGTACCGAGAGCTTGTGTCTTAGGTATTATGAAACGTATCGACTTTGGCGGAGTTGACATGACTTACAACAACTTTAAGAACAAGAGTTATGCTGCTCCTCAGTGGGATCATGTTCCACAGGTCCTGCAGGAGAAGATCGATGCCGGAGACCTGGGCATTAAGACAGGAAAAGGTTTTTATGATTTCACCGGCAAAGATATCGAGGCTGTAAAAGCAAAACGTGACAAACAGCTTTTCGAGATTTTCCGTGTGACCAAGAAATTTATGGATGACCCGGTGTAGGCCGTCCGGACTGAAAGGAAGAAAACATTATGGCAAAAACAAATAAGGTAATGATCCAGGTCTGCCTCTGCGGAGCAGGCACAAAAAAGGATCAGGCACCAACCGTTCCTTATACGGCAGAAGAACTTGCTGATCAGATCGTGGAATGTGCAAAAGCCGGAGCATCCATCGCTCACATTCATGTACGTGAGGATAAGATGGTAGATGGCGTTATGCAGATTGGTTATAAATCCATGAGCCTTCAGAAGTTTACGGAAGCTGTTGAGGTTACGCGTGAGAAATGTAAAGAAGCTGGCGTTGATATCGTCATTAACCTTACCACCTCCGGCGGTGAGTATGAAGATTACAAACGTCTGCAGCATCTTGGCGTACTGCGTCCGGAGATGTGCTCCTTTGATCCTAACACGATCAACTGGGCAAACAGCTACATTTTCGAGAACAGCCCGCGTTTCTTAAACCTGTTAAGTCAGGAAGTCGTGAAGTATGATGTCAAACCGGAATTTGAAGTGTTTGATACCGGACATATCGACAGCGTTATGTATTACGTTAATAAATGGAACATCCCGCAGCCGCCTCATATTCAGTTCATTATGGGCGTTGGCGGTTCCATGCCAGGTACCGCAGAGAACCTTGCATTCTTCGTCGGCAAACTGCCAAAAGATGCAACATGGTCTGTTTCCGGTATCGGCAAAGCACATATGCCGATGATGCTGGCAGGTCTTGCACTTGGCTGTGATGGTCTGCGTGTAGGTCTGGAAGACAATGTCATGTTTGGCAAGAATCCGGACGGCAGCAGAGATATCGCTACCAACCTTCGTCTTGTACAGCGTGCTGTTGAGCTTTGCAAACTTGCTGGCCGTGAGATCGCAACTGCACAGGAAGCAAGAGAGATCTTAGGGATCACAAGAAACTGCCTGCGTGACGAGAAAACATATCCGCTCACACCGGCTGAATAAGAGACAGATAGTTTTACAAAAACAAATCAGGCGCCAGAGGTGATGTAATATCACCTCTGGCCGCAAAAAGAGAAAGGACAAAACAATATGGCTAAACAAAAGGTCGTTTCCATAGAAGAAGCAATGAAGCATTGTTTCGACGGTATGACCATCATGCTGCCGGGCTTTGTCAACTGCGGCGTTCCGCAGACTCTGATCAAGGGTCTGGTTGGTGCAGGAATCAAAGACCTCAACGTTATCTCCAATAATACCAGCGTCAAAGGACAGGGCATTGGGCTTCTGGTTCATGACGATCTGATCAAACACATTACCTGCTCTCATATTGGCAGTAACGTTGAGACCTGTGAAAAGGCAGTAAACGGAGAAATTAATATTACCTTTGTTCCGCAGGGTTCCCTTTGTGAAAAGGTACGTGCCGGCGGTGCAGGCATTGGAGGTATCCTTACCCCGACGGGCGTTCATACTCCGATGCAGGATGGAAAACAGCTTCTTGAGTGGGATAATGAAGAGGGTAAGTATAAATTTGTTGAACCGGATGAGCCGCAGAAGGGTGCCCGTTTCATCCTTGAGCTTCCGCTTCATGCAGATGTATGCTTTGTTCATGCATATAAAGCAGATAAGATGGGCAATGTGGTCTATCACCGCACCGCCCGTAACTTTAATCAGATCTTTGCGACTGCTGCTGACTTTGTCATTGTTGAGGCAGAGAATATCGTAGAAGTCGGCGAGCTTGACCCTGATGAGATCATGACTCCGGGCGCACTCGTTGATCTGGTCGTCGAGGCTGAAAAGGAGGTAGAGTAATTATGAGAAAACCTGAAAATGACAGAGAAAAAATTGCCTGCCGGACTGCTCAGTTCTTTGAGGACGGTAATATTGTAAATCTTGGTATCGGAATGCCGACACAGTGTCTGGACTTTCTGCCGGATGGCATTGATGTTTGGGCAGATACAGAAAATGGTGCCATTGGTCTTGCAGGACCACCACAGGAAGGGGACGAATTCCCTGTCGATATCGTGGATGCAGGTGGAAACCCGTCTCTGCTTCGTGTTGGCGGCTGCTGCTTTGACAGTTTCACAAGCTTTGGTTACATCCGTGGCGGACATGTGGATATCACGGTTCTGGGTGCTTATGAAGTAGATGGAGAAGGAAGCCTTGCTAACTGGATGATCCCAGGGAAAGCAGCTGCAGGAATGGGCGGCGCTATGGACCTTGTTTGCGGATCCAAGATCACCATCGTTATGAGCACACATACAGATAAGAAAGGTAATCCGAAAATTGTTGAGAAGACTGATATGCCTCTCACCGGGTATAAGGTTGTCAATTACATTGTCACGGAACTGGCAGTGATTCAGATTACTGAAGAGGGTCCTGTACTTTTAGAGATCGCAGAAGACACGACAGTGGAAGAAGTGGTTGCAAAAACAGGCGCTAAACTTATCATTCCTGAAAAAGTTGGAACCATTACCTTCTAAATTAAGGGGACATAATAAAAAAGTAATAAAAGAGGTGTTAATCCAAAATGGATAAAAATCAGATATTAATCACGATTATTATTGTTATTTATTTCGCAATCACTGTCGTTATTGGTCTTTTGTCGGGACGTAAAACAAAGAGTGCTGCATCCTTTACCGGTGTTGCACTTAGTACATTCGCAATTGTCTGCGCATCCACAGGTGAGTGGCTGGGCGGAACGGCAACAACCGGTGTTTCCGAGTACGGATTCTTATACGGTCTGTCGGGTTGGTGGTACACCATCGCCAATGGTATCGGCGTATTGTTCCTGGGACTGCTGTTCGCAAAACTGTTCCGGTCCCTTGAAACAGGTACGGTGCCTGGAATCATTGAGAAATTCTTTGGTGTCAATGCTCGTACAGTATCTTGTGTTATCCTGACTATCGTTATGCTGGCTGTTGGTCTTTCCCAGATGATTGCTGCAGGAAAACTTGGTGAGAACCTGCTGGGTATCCCGTTCTGGATCTCCTGTATTGCATTTGCTGTAATCTTCATTGTATATACACTGGCGGGCGGAATGAACGCCGTGGCATCCACGAACGTTCTCCATCTGATCGTCATGTATGTCGGCGTTATCGTTGCAATGATCATTGCTATCGCAGGTGCAGGCGGACTGAAGGGATTTGGTGCAGGTATCACAGCACTGGGACAAATGCCAGGAGAGAAGAGCTTCTGGAATATGTTCTCCATCGGTGGAGACAGAGTATCAAGCTGGATCATCGCATCTCTGCTGGGTGCTTGTACAGCACAGGCAGGTCTGCAGCCGGTCCTTTCCGCTAAGAATGCTGGTCAGGCTCGT
>JAGCAK010000101.1 GCA_017652745.1 Lachnospiraceae bacterium | reverse complement strand
TGAAACGATTGCAGCAGCATATCTGAAAAGGCTTGCTGCTATCAAAAAGGAGCAGAACATGAAAACATGTGCAATTGTTGGTATTAACTCGGGAGATGAAGGCAAAGGCCGCATGGTCGATTACCTCACAGGAAACTACGATGTAGTAATCCGCTATCAGGGAGGAGGAAATGCTGGCCATACAGTCATCAATGACAAAGGGAAATTTGCGCTTCACCTTTTACCATCAGGAATTTTCCATCCGGGTGTTGTCAATATTCTTGGAAATGGTGTGGCTCTTGATCCGGAAAACCTGTGGAAAGAAATGCAGGAAGTCATTGCAAAAGGGGTTCCGCTAACACCGGAAAACCTGAAGATCAGTGACCGGGCGTCCCTTTTAATGCCGTGGCACCGGGATCTGGACGGTTTGGAAGAGCAGCGGCTTGCAGATAAAAAATACGGCTCTACCGGACAGGGCATTGCTCCTTTTTATTCTGATAAATACCAGAAAAAAACGATCCTTGCAGGAGAACTGTTTTACCCGGAAGAATTGAGGGCGCATCTTTCTGATCTTATGGAATGGAAAAACCTGACATTGACGAATGTCTATCATGGAAAGGCATATACGCAGGAGATGATAGAGCAGTGGCTGCATGATTTTTGTGACCCGATCAAACCGTTTATCTGCGATACAGGTGCTTTTTTGCGTGATGCGCAGAAACAGGATAAGAGCATTATGTTTGAAGCTCAGCTGGGGGCGCTCCGTGATCTGGACTACGGCATTTACCCATATACGACTTCTTCCAATACAACAGCTGCTTATGCACCGATTGGCGCAGGCTTCCCATCACTCAAACTGACGGATGTCGTTGGTGTAGTGAAGGCTTATTCCACCTGTGTCGGAGAGGGGCCTTTTGTTTGCGAAATGTTTGGAGAAGAAGCAGATCAGCTTAGAAAGATCGGCGGGGAGTATGGCGCCAAGACCGGAAGGCCGCGCCGTGTCGGACCGATCGATCTGGTTGCCACACGTTATGGAGTAGAAGTACAGGCAGCAACCAAGATCGCGCTGACAAAAATGGATATTTTGGGATATATGGAGAAGATTCCGGTCTGCACACATTATAAAGTTGGAGATAAACTGATCGATCGTTTCCCGTTCCCTATGGAACTGGCAAATGCAGAACCGGTTATTGAATATATGGAAGGATGGAAATGTGATCTTTCCGGTGCAAGAAAGTGGGAAGATCTGCCAAAGGCAGCGCAGGACTATATTCTTATGATCGAGGAATCAATTGAATGTCCGATCACATTTATTTCCGTTGGTCCGGAAAGAGACAGCCTGATCATCCGATAATAAGAATTGTTGACAGCACGTAAGAAGGAGAAAACCATGACAGATCATTATGAATCACCGTTGGCATCACGTTATGCATCAGACTATATGTTAAAACTGTTTTCCGCAGATGCAAGATATCAGCTCTGGAGAAAACTCTGGACCGAATTGGCCCGTGAAGAGGGGAAATTGGGGCTTCCAATTAGTGAAGCACAAGTGAAGGAATTGGAGGAACACATCACAGATATCGATTACGACTGCGTCAAAGCACGGGAAAAAGAAGTTCGCCATGATGTGATGGCACATGTATATGCCTATGGAAAGGCAGCACCTTCGGCTGCCGGCATCATCCATCTTGGGGCGACCAGCTGCTATGTGACAGATAATGCGGATCTGATCCTTTATCGGGACGGCCTTATCTATCTGCGCAGAGAACTGCTTTCTGTTTTAAAGAATCTGGCACAGTTTGCAGAACAATATAAAGCAATGCCTATCTTGGGATATACGCACTATCAGCCGGCGCAGCTTGTGACGGTTGGAAAACGGGCGACCCTTTGGATGCAGGATTTTTATTCCGATCTGAAGGAGATAGATTTTGCATTAGAAAACATCAAATTCCTTGGCTGCCGGGGAACGACCGGAACAGAGGCAAGTTTCCTGGATTTATTCGAAGGAGATGTATCAAAGATCGATGCTATGAATCAGGCACTGGCAGAAGCATTCGGATTTGATGCCTGCTATGACGTTTGCGGACAAACCTATCCTAGAAAAGTCGATGTCAGGATCCTGAATGCACTTTCCTCTCTGGCACAGAGCTGTTACCGCGTGGCAAATGATATCCGCCTTCTGCAGCATGACCGCCAGGTGGAAGAGCCGTTTGAGAAGGATCAGATCGGATCTTCTGCAATGGCCTATAAGCGCAATCCGATGCGATGTGAGCGAATCTGTTCATTGTCCCGTTATTTGATGACGGATGCCCTGAATGGTCCATTGACGGCATCGGTGCAATGGCTGGAAAGGACGTTGGATGACTCTGCAAACCGGCGCATTTCCATGCCGGAAGGATTCCTCTGTGCGGATGCTATTCTGCGCCTGGCGCAAAATGTTACAGACGGACTGCATGTAAATGAAAAGATCATAGAACGTTCTGTACAGGAATACCTTCCTTTTATCGCAACAGAAAACCTTTTGATGGAAGCTGTTAAAAAAGGCGGTGACAGGCAGGTGCTGCATGAGATCATACGCAAATGTTCTATGGAAGCGACTGCGGAAATGAAGGAAGGAAAAGACTGCGATCTTCTTTCCCGTCTTGCAAAAGAAGAGAAATTTGGTCTTTCAGAAGCGGAAATGAAAGAGCTTCTGAAACCGGAATTATATATTGGCCGCTGCGAAGAACAAGTAAGTCTTTATTTAGAAAAACTGCAGCCTGTCCTTTCTGCGGCAGAAAAACAGGATGTAACGATTGACCTGTAGAGAGGAAAATTATGGATAAAATTCTGGTCCTGGATTTTGGCGGACAATACAATCAGCTGATTGCACGCAGAGTGCGCGATCAGCAGGTTTATGCCCAGATCAGATCCTGGCAGCAGATCACCCCGAAAGAAATCCGGGAAGAAGGATATAAAGGAATCATTTTTACGGGCGGCCCGAACAGTGTCTATGATCCGACATCCCCGCATTATGATCCATCAGTGCTGGATCTGGGAATTCCGGTCTTAG
>JAGCAK010000100.1 GCA_017652745.1 Lachnospiraceae bacterium | reverse complement strand
TAATATCCTCCGGCATCTCCTGAACCTGAACTCCATTGATCACGGTTGCAGAAGGTCCATAAACGATTGGTGAGGTGATGCCGACACCAACGGTCTCGGTATTCGGGATGGATTTATTACCCGGATGCAGAAGTTCCATGGAAGGAAGTGCTCCGTGACGGCGGATCGCATCTGCAAACTTTGCCAGACCACGTTTTGGCTGCTGGGTATCCAGGCTTAAGTTAATGCCGAAACGTTTTCCGTATTTACAGTCTACAGAAGATTCACCATGAGTGACAACTGCTACGCCGCCCATTGCCTTGCGCTCATAAAAAGCAATTGCGTCATCCGTCCACTTGCCCAAAATGGAATCCGGGTGTCCGATTGGTGCTGCGAAGATCCTGTTGCGGACCATCACGCCGCCAATTTTGATTGGTTTAAATAAATTTGGATAGTTCATATACCTTTCCCCCTTGTATGATTTGACTTTTACGTGTCTTTAAAAACAGCCCCATAACTCATCTGCAGCAGATGCAGAGAGATATTTTTTTTATTGTACCACAATTTCCGCCATTGTCTTTCAGAATGTTAATGTTCTATTGAAAAAAATGATCGGGAGCATGTATAGTATCTTCATGGACAATCATTTAAAGGACCGTATGCAGCGTCCTTCCAACCACGAGATCACGAAACTCCGTGTACAGTCTAAGATCGCGGAGTATGACATTCCGAAAGCCATCCGTCAGTTCGGCCTTCTTTCTGATACCCGGTATTTATATGTTGATTTCATGACCCGGCATTATCGGATTGACAAAACCAGCGGCGTAACGGAATGGTCCAACAATGGTTTTACGGCTGATGAAAACGCCGATGTCCACGAAGCTAATTTCAACGAGGTCCTGACGATCTTTGATATCTTGTTTTATTCCAAAGAAGATGCTTTCCTCAGCGGCGAATATACCGTCATGCAGAATCTTTCCCGTGTGCAGACAACCGCTTATTATGCCGGCAAAGGTGCTTTCCACCAAAGTGAGGCTTACTGGGACCCACAGCCGGAAAAACTGGCAGCAGCCTGTGAAAGATTAGGAGGTGTGCCTGCTGGAAAGGGAGATGTCTCTTACCGCATACCCGTTTTTCAAAACATCGATATGATCCTGCAGTTTTGGCAGTCCGATGAGGAGTTTCCTGCATCTATGCAGTTTCTTTTTGATCAGAACCTTCTGCAGTTCATGCATTATGAAACCGTTTGGTACGTAGTCTCCCACTGCCTGGATCTTTTGAAGCACTGATCTTTTATTCTTTCCAACAGCTTAATTCAGCCACCAGAAGAAAGAGTTTGTCTTTTTCTTTGTTGTTGCAGCGCTCGTTTCTTTGTAAGCGCTTTCTACCATATTTTTATACTCCTTGACTGCGTTCTCCGGGGCAATGATCTTCACCTTCCCGCCGAAACCAAAGACCCAGCCATAAAAGACATGGTTCACCGCCACTGTAACCTTCGTATGATACGTCTTGCTGCCAAAATCGATCGCCAGTTTATCTCCAAAGCGGTCTGTGACGGAATCTAACGTATCCAGATCGCACTCCAGTTCTACTTCCTGCGCCTCGCTCTTAAACATATGGAATGTTGTATTCAGGAAATTGTTCAGCTTGAAATCTTTTGGCATCTTATGTGCTTTTTCATCCAAAATCTCTGGCTTGGCCTGGATCCGGTCGATGCGGAAGACGGCGACATCCCCGTGCTTATCTGACCAGCCAATCATATAGTAATAGTCCCCGTTCCAGACCAGGCGGTGCGGACTGAAAATATATGCTTCCCCATTATTGGAAACATGCTTTTCCTTCTGCCCTTCGTACCTTAAATAATGGAAAGAGATCTTTTTTCCATCATTGATGGCTGTATTAATGGCATCGATGATATAAAAAGTCTTTTCATTATCTGTACGGATACGTCCTTCCACTTCGATATTCCGTTTCAGCCTGACTGCCTGGTTCTTACCGGCCAGCGCCCCCAGTTTTTCGATCAATGCTTTACTTTTTCCTGCAGAGATAAATTTACTGGAAGCTACAGCATCCATCAGAAGTTTCAGTTCCGTCGGATCAAACTCCCTGGATACCAGATGGTATTTATTTGGATTTGACTTAATGGTTTCAATGTCCATGCCAAATTCCACCAGCAGGTCGATGTCTGCTGCCAGTGTCTGACGATGTGTGCTGATCCCATATTCATCCAGGAGGATGTTCATCAGCTCCACGCTGTTTAAAACATGGTCTTCATCGGTACGCTCAAAGAGGATCTTGGCCATATAGATCAGCCGTAATTTATTTTTGTTATCTGTATTCATGCTGCCACCTTTTCATCTGTTGATTTTTTTCTACAGATGATATTAGCAGAAAAATTCAAAAATGGCAAAAAGATTTTTCAGAATAAAAAATTAGTGTTTTCTTCTGTCGATTTTTTTCATCAGTTTGTAATCTCCTCAAAAATAATTCTTATTTGTCGAATTATTTCATCCGACAGACAAAGAAAATGCCCGGATCAAACCGGGCATTTCTCTTACAGCGATAAGGCTTTTCGCTGTTTTATGTGTTTTTTCTGTTTTCTAGGCAAGCGGCGGCATCTCTGAAGGGTCTACCAGATGCAGGATGATCGTATTTTTGATCATTCCCATCTTGATCTGCGATTTGACGCATACGGTTTTACCTGGCTCGATCGTTACTGGAATATCCAGACAGTTCCGCAGTGTCGAAATTGCCATATGCAGGTTATAGGTTTTTGGCGGCAATTCGATCAAAACGCTGGAAGCATTGGCGACATGTCCCATGCCTTCTCCATCCAGATAAATAGCTGCTCCTGCAATAGATCCGGAAAAATGTCCCATCCGGTAGATCTGCAGGAATCCGTTGTTCACCGTATCAACCTGATGCTGTGTCCCGCATTTTTTACAGGTATCAACAAACCTGGAGTCCTGTACATTCCCGCAGGATGGACATTTGGTCCGGTAGATCAGCGCACTCGCATTCGGAGCTACCGGTGCCATTGGAGCTGCCGGCACTGATTCCTGCATCTGCGTCTTTACCGGCGGCGTTGGAACATCGCCATTTACTGATGCCCCGCAAAACGGACAAAATCTTGCCTCATCTGAAAGCTGTTTCCCACAATTTTCACAAAACATCCTTTATCCTCCGTTCTTTATGCCAGTTCTTTAAGAATTATATAAGCAGCCGCGGTTTCGGCGCTGTCGAATCCCATGCTTGCATTGTAATTGGTTGGCATTGGGTTTTCTAATGCTTTACAGTATGCGCCTGCAGCTTCTTTTGCCTGATCGGCTTTGCCTGCCTCTGCAAGGCCAGTTGTGATCATAATCTGATCCCATGCATTGATGCTGCCTCCCTCCAGGCTCAGACGGCTATACTCCTTACTTCCCATGTGCTGTGAAAGGAAGCCGCAAGGAGTAAGAAATCCATTTGCGAAGGAAAGGTCTTCTGCCATCTTATCGATCACTTCCTGCGGGAGTCTGTTCCCCAGGATCAATGGACGATAAAACTGGATGGACTGCGTATCGATCACTGCCTTTGTTTCGTGGTCAAATCCGACAAACCGCTCGCCGTTCCAGAATTTTTCAAGCAGTTTTGTGATCCTCTCTTTGCTCTTCGCATACCATTTCTCTTTTTCCTCTGCAAGATCCAGCATACCCGCAAGGTCTCCGATCACTTCTTCCAGGAGTGCTAATTCTGCATTGATCTCCGGAAGCTCCACAACATAGTATTTTGCAAATACCGGACTGTCTTCACAGCCGCACTCGACCATGCCTTCCGTCTGGACGATGCCATCTTTGTCATCATCGCGGTACTCATCAAACCATGCGTCCCATTTTGCATAGCTCTCACAGAGCGTTTGGAGTTCTTCTTTCGAAAATGCCTCTTTGAGGTCGTTTGTTTTCATCAGCTGCTTTAATGCCCAGCCCTGCAGCGGAGGAGCTGCGTTCAAAGCATCATAGTTTAAGTGGTCCATAAAGCTTGGGATCTGGCCGTTTTCTGCCTGCTGGTCAAGCTGTCCCAGCAGAATCTCTTTAGCAACCGGAAGATTTCCGGAAAGAGCTGCTGTCATCAGACACTCTTTCCAGATCGGCGCTGCTTTAGGGAAAGTGGAATGAAGAATACTCCTCTTTAACCGTCCCGACGGCTGCTCGATCATCGACCAGAGCATATAAGCTGCCTTTTCTTTATTCTTATCCTCAGCTCCCGGAAGGTTTGTATAGAAACTCTCCCAGTCTGCTTTGACATTTGCAAGTCCTTCTTCATAGGTCGGATAAGCATCACGAACATAGCCGCAGTCCTCCGTCTCCTCAATAGAAAGCAGGAATGCGCCGTCCTCATCCGGGAATAACTCTCCACGGACATACGGCGTGGAAAGCCGCTCCAGCTCCCACTTTGGATCCATATCCATTTTTCCTTTTACCGCATTGAACGTGTAGCAGCTGACAATGGCTGCCGACCGCTCCCATGCGTTCTCTCCTCGTTTCCGGATCACGCCGTGCATTGGAAGGATGGTTTCAAAACGGATCCCTAATCCGTTCTCTCCTTGTATCATCATCAGCGACGGTTCTGCAAAACAGCATCTGATATCGCCATAAGCACTATGCAGAAAGAGCTCTGTCGGTGTCGTTTCAATGGCATATGCAATCTCTTCTCCGTGGTGAACCGGAACAAGCTGCATATAGGAATCTCCTGCCATGGCAGCACCTTTGCCGGAGGTCAGATGAAGAGTAATTGTGCCCCATTTTCCCTGGTTCACAATTGGCGCATGCATCAGCGGGCGGGTTATGAACCCGAAAGAAGCTCCGCGTGCAGTAAATGCCGTTGCCTTTATTTCATACGTATTGTTTTCGAATTTATCATACATACTGGTCATTTTTCCGCACCTCCTTACATATTGTATGCCATGTCTGCCAGAGCAAGGAACGCGCAGGCAGGCCATGTGCAGCTAAAGGTGATCCGATATTGCTCGATTGGATCCATCAGCTGGGAAATGCCGCTGGTGATCATCGATTCACAGAAACGTTTTGCGATCATCTTTGCTTCCTCTTTCTTGCCGGCCATGTACATACCGGTCAGGACCATAAGGTTGCTTGGCGGAAGAGCGTAGCCTCTGGAGAATCCGGCACGGCGGAATTGATCAGATGAGATCTTCTCTGTTGTAAGTCCTACCGGTGAAAGGAAGTCTCCCTCTACCAGGAGGTCTTGGGTCATCTTATCAATGATCTCCTGCGGAAGAAGGTCTCCTAAAACGAACGGCAGGTAATCCGTGATGGCATTGGAATCGATCACTTCGTGCGTCTGATTTACAAGCGCAATGAATTTTTCCCCATTCCAGAAGGTATCGATCAATTTCTTTATGATCTCATCAGCCCGCTGATGCCAGCTGTCTGCCTCTTCTTTTCTTCCAAGGATCTCCGCAATATCACCCAGTTTTGCAAACAGGATGCCCATATATGCCGCGATATCCGGTCCTTCCACGGCGGCATGATGAACGAAAGTGGAAATATCGTCATAGCCGCTCTCATCGCCACAGTCAAATTGCGGCAGGCCGTCATGATCATCATCCCTGGTATTCATAAACCAGTCTGCCATCTTTCCATAGCCTTCATATAAGTAGGTGAGTGTTTCCTTTGGCATTTCTTTTCCAAAGTCATGCAGACGCATAAGCCAGTTGAGTGCCCATCCCTGTGTTGGCGGATGAATGCCCTGACACTGGTTCAAACTGTCAAAAATGAAGTCCGGGAATTGTCCTCTCTCACCAATGTTATCGATCATATTGACCAAAAGGTCCGTCGCGAGTGCAAAGTCATGATGCAAACCGGCTGCATTCTGAACCATCTGCCAGGAGGAAGCGGGCATACCCTGTGTCATAAACAGTGCAGCCCGTTTGATCAGTCCGGAAGGAGAGACCATCGAGGACCATTCATGCCATGCTGCTTCGATCCGGACAGGCTCCAGTTCATCTGTAAAGTGCGGGATCTTGGACAGGAAGTCCTCAAAGCTTGCCGTTGTTGCCGCAAGTGCTTCATCATAGGTTGGATAAGTATCGCGGATCTTTGCTGCCGTAACAGATTCTTCCACGGAAAGCAGGAAGGTTCCCGTTTCATCCGGTGCAATACTTCCCATGAACATGGTGGAGCCCATTTTCCCGTTCCATGGTGCCCTGACCTGCATATCGCCTGCCAGCGGATTAATGAGCAGCGAGCAGCGGAACCGATAGATTGCTTCCCAGGCTTTGTCCCCACGTTTTTTTGCAATATCTTTTGGCCGCATTGCTTTTTCAAACTGCAGGCCAAGACCGTTTTCGCCTTTGATATACATCAGCTTGTCATCGGCATAGCAGATCTTGATCTTTCCGTATGCAGTCATCAGAGTAAGCTCTGTCAGGCCAAACTTAATAGCAAAGCCGATACGCTCGCCTTCATAGGTCGGATACAAATGTAAGAGTTCGTTGCTGATCATCGGCGCATCGCCCGGCATGGAACGCCGGCTTACGATCATTACCTTGCCCGCCTGATAAGCCAGACTGGACCGTTTTAGCCCGGTAAAATCGGAAAAGATTCCGAAATATGCGCCTTTTGTTTTGAACATCGTGCCGGATCCGAAAGAAATGTCAACCATGTTGTATGCTTTTTGTGTCTGCAATAAACTGGTATCTGAGACCGCTGTAAAGCTTTTTCCGGCAAAATGCTTTTTCTCTAATTCGTCTGCCAGTGCGATTGCCGCATCCGCGTAAGAGATTGCTTTTTCTCCCACGGAGTTTACGACTTCAAATCCGGTCGATGGCACATACGCACCGCATTTTTCACCATTTGGAAGGAACTGCTCCGGCGGGTTAAACACCGTAACATTTTCCCCGGTTCCTTCTCCCCCTATCATAAGGAAACGGATTTCAGGATTTTCCTTGATAACTTCATCGGAAAGTCCTTCGCCCGCATCCACGACGGCATCCACCGTTTTCAGGTCTTCTGCAGATGGCATTCCCTGCGTTACTGTCATGCCTCTTTTTACGCATTCAGCAGCAAGAACGCCCTGCAGTTTTTCATTTTTACCTACAAGTGCTATTTTCATAAAACATTCCCCCGCTTCTATTTAGAAAAACAATAATTGAATTCTTCTTGATTATAACGCAGGAGCGGTATAGAGAAAAGTAACATCTGCAGATTGTGCCGAGAAAAGCAACAAAAAAGTGAAAAACGTTTACAAGAAAAACGCCTTGTGATACCATTATTTTCGTAAAAAAATCTTCTATATCCTTATAAATATTATATTTTTCGAAGGGAGTATATGTTATGGCTCAGTTAACTGAAAGAGAAAACTATTTAATGTGTCTTCGCGGACAGCAGCCGGAGTGGATCCCGCATATGGGAATGGGTGGCCCAGAGCGAATTCGCCCTACCGGAATGGCATCTCCTTCTTTCTTAATGAAACATATGATGCCGAACAGCGATCATATAGATATCTGGGGTGTTGAATATGTCACCAGCCCGGAAGCTGCAGGTGCTTATTTGCCGAAAACCTGGGATTTCATCCTGGATGACATCACAAAATGGCACGATGTCATTAAAGCCCCGGATCTGAGCGGCATCGACTGGGAGCAGATGGCAAAGAAAGATCTGGAACGTTTTAAACCAGACCGCGTTAACCAGGCCATTTCCTATGGCGCCGGCGGTGTAGGCTTTTTCCAGCATCTGATGGCATTCATGGGATTTACCGAAGGCCTCTGCGCATTATTTGAAGAGCCGGAAGAATGCCAGGCACTGTTTGAGTACCTGGGTGACTTCTATTGCGAAGTATGCGAGAAATCCATCGACTACTATAAACCGGATGTCTTAGGCATTGTTGATGATACTGCTGCATGGGGCAACCCATTTGTCTCTCTGGATATGTTCCGGGAGTTCCTTGTTCCGCAGTATAAACGTCTTGCTCAGTTCGCTCACGACCGTGATCTTGTTATCACCTATCACAACTGCGGAAAATGTGAGAGCTTTATCGATGACATGGTGAACGTTGTTGGTATTAACGAGTGGAACCCGGCTCAGAACTGCAACGACCTGGCAGCCATCAAAGCAAAATACGGCAACAAGCTGACCCTTTGCGGCTGCATCAACTCTTCCCAGACCTTTATCGGCGAAATGACAGATGAGCATATCCGCGAGATTGTCTGGGATGTTGCCAACAAGTATGCTCCAGGCGGCGGATTCCAGTTCATGGTTACTTTCATCATTCCGGATCGCGAGAATAACCCGGAAATGGTTCGCAGAGAGTACTTTGTCAACGAAGTCATGGAAGAAGTCAGCCACGAGTTCTATAAAAAATAAGTGTGCGGAGATAGATACATCTCCCCTATGAATACAAAGCTCACATAAAATGCTAAAACCCCTGAACCCAGATTGGATTCGGGGGTTTTTATTACTATTGTGTAACAATTATTAATACTTCCTGAACTTTTCCATCATTACTTGCGTCAGATGACCCTGCTATGTTACATTTTTCTGTGATTTATAGTCTTCGGGCCAATTCCTTTGTCGCAAATTAGATCCTAAAAGCGACTGTATGATCTGAGGCCCGACTTTTCGCAAATCAATTGATCCTGTAGAAAAACATCGGCATTTGGGCCCGACTATTTATCTGTGTTTTCGGGCCTAAGGTTATAATAGATAGACAAACCTGAAAAACTGTGCTATGATTCCATCGTTTTGCGGGTTTTGTTCCGGCAAAACAACAGGAAAAAGAAAGGCACTGTAAGGTAAGTATAAGAAAATGAGGTACAGATCGTGATCATCAACAATAGGAAACAGAATAAGTGGCTTTGTTTGCATATGTCAAAAGTCAGATGAATCACGGAATTTTAAAATAAAGAATCTTCCGGATACACCTGTTTGCGTATGCAGACAGGTGTATTTTTGCGAGGAGAATTAATGAGACAGAAAAAAACAAATCAATCTGCAAACCCGTTATGGACACGGGATTTCACAATACTGACTCTGGGAAGCGTCGTTTCCATGCTTGGAAACGCGATGTCCGGCTTTGCCCTGAGCTTAATGGTCCTGGATATTTCCGGGTCCACGCTGCTTTTTGCGCTATACATTTCTATGTATACACTTCCGCAGATCGTCATGCCGGTCTTTTCCGGCGCTATTTTAGACCGCTTCTCCAGGAAGAAAACTATTTATACGCTGGATTTTATCTCAGCAGGACTGTATCTGCTGATGGCTGTGGTCCTTTTTATCGGCTGGTTTTCTTTCCCGCTCTTTCTGATCTACTGTTTTATACTCGGATCGATCGAGAGCATCTACATGGTTGCTTATGAGAGCTTTTATCCACTGCTGATCTCGGAAGGTAATTACCAGAAGGCCTACTCCATCGCCAGCGTGCTGGAAACATTTTCAGCTGTCATGATTCCGGTTTCCACGTTCCTGTACAACCGGATCGGCATGGCTCCGCTTTTGTTTGTCAACAGCATCTGCTTTGCCATAGCAGCCATTATGGAGACGCAGATCCGCAAGGATGAGCAATATATCGAAAGTCAGAAACTGACTGCCTCCAAGGACCTTGGCCACATCCGGCAGATGTTTAAGGATACAAAGGAAGGATTCCAATATCTGTATTCCGAAAAAGGTCTGCTGGCAATTGCTGTTTACTTTGGCTTTTCATCGTTTGCCATGGGTGTTTCCAGTGTCATTACGCTCCCTTATTTTAAAAGCACCTTTGCAAACGGCGAATATATATACATGCTTGTCTGGGGATCAGCACTCGTTGCCCGCGCGATTGGCGGCGGCCTGCATTATAAGCTGAAGATCCCTGCACACCTGCGGTATGGGATCGCGCTGACCGTGTATATCCTGATCTCCCTGTTTGAAGCCTTTTACCTGTTCCTTCCGATCCCGTTTATGATGATCTTATGTTTTCTGAACGGGCTTGGCGGCGTAACCAGCTATACCATCCGCATTTCCGCCACCCAAAGCTATGTGCCGGATGAGAAAAAAGGCAGGTTCAACGGTGTTTTTGGTATGATCAATACCATTGGCGCATTGGGCGGCGAGTTGATCGCAGGACTGTTGACCCTGTTCATGCCGGAGCGGCTTGTTTTAATGTCTGCTCTGCTTCTATGTGCCGTTTCAGCCGTGGTCGTTATCGGCGGTGCACATAAATCGGTTTCGGAGATATATAACCGGCAGCAGTAAAGTTCAATGACACAAACGGACATGATGAAAGATATTTCATCATGTCCGTCTTTTATTCTCTGGCATTTGCGTGTATAATAACAAAAACTGCCGGCTCCTTCGTTTTAACAACAATAACAGCCGGCTTCCGCATTTTGTAAATTATGGAAAAAAACAAGTTTCATCGCAATTCCAAATATTTCACGATCACAGTCTATGCCGTGGTAGGCTTTCTGATCTGTGCACTCCTGGTAAAGGTCATTTTCCAGTTTTCCATTATCTGGAGTGCTGTCAAGGTGATCCTCGGTGTGCTGACACCGTTTGTTGTCGGTGCGATCATTGCCTATCTGATCAACCCGATGTTCAAGTTTTTTGATTTCACCTTCTTTGGGAAATGGCTCCATATGACTAAAAGGAGAAAGCTGCGGAAAACTCTTTCTCTTCTCATTGCCTATATCATCGTATTCGGTATTATTGCAGCCCTGATCTATATCATTGCACCGCAGTTTGTAAGCAGTATCCGGTCACTGATCGACACCATCGGGGCGTTCTCCAAAACCGTACAGAAATGGATCGAGGGCATACAGGATCACTTCCAGAACCTGAATCTGGCCTTCCTGACGGAGCAGCTCAACACACTCGTTCCAAAACTCCTTACACGGCTGCAGGAGTGGGCAGAACATTTCCTGAGCGGACTTGTATCTACCGGCGTCGGAGTGATCTCGGGTGTTATTAATGCTATCCTTTCCATTTTTGTTTCTATCTATATTTTGTCGGATAAGATCAATCTGGAAAAAAATATCCGAAAATTATACTACGCATTATTTAAACAAAACAAGGCCGCTACGGTCTCCCGTGTTTCCCGGGAATGTTCCAATATTTTCAGTAATTTCTTCACAGGAAAGATCTTTGATTCTCTGATCATCGGTATTTTATGCGGTATCGGTATGCTGATATTAAGACTTCCGTATCCGCTTCTGATATCTGTCATAGTCGGTGTTACCAATATCATTCCGTATTTCGGACCTTTTATCGGTGCGATTCCGAGTATTCTGATCATGTTAATGACGGGCTGGAAACAAGCCTTGATCTTTACGATCTTCATCATCGTTCTGCAGCAGCTTGACGGAAACCTGATCGGTCCGAAGATCATCGGTGATTCAACCGGTTTAAGTCCGATCTGGGTCCTTTTTGCGATCACTATAGGCAGCTGGCTTGGCGGCATTGGAGGAATGATCTTTGGCGTGCCTGTCATGGCTGTCATCGCCTATATCGCAGAAGAGATTGTCAATAACCGCCTGGAGAAAAAAGGCCTGTCAGTTATGGTCGAACGGGAAGAGGCGCCAACGACTCTGCGATATTCCGATATGATCCGGAATATGTTTAAAAAGAAAAAAGACTCTTCTGAAATCACTTCGGAAGAGAATAAAGACGTGTCAGAAATTACCCTAAAAGATAATAACGACACGGCTGTCAGTTCCGAAGATCATAAAGAGGATCCGCCAGAGGCTTAAAGTAAGAGAACCATTACAGCTTCATCTCATATTTTTCTTTATACGAATTGAAATAACCTAGATAAACCGGATCCCGCCGGAAATCCAGTTTCTGGTGATATTCATGTTCATGGAACAGTTCTTCGCCCTCTTCAACCAGATCGAGTGCGATGTTGCTGCAGTGATCTGCAATCCTCTCATAGTCTGTAAGAATGTCATTATACACAAACCCGTTTTCCAATGTGCACTCCTGGCGGCTTACCCGGTCAATGTGTCTGGACTTCAGAATATCGCAGAGATCATCGATCACTTCCTCAAGAGGATCTACCTTTTTAGCTCCCTCAAAATCATTATTCAGAAAGACCTCAACAGTGAGTGTCGCAATCTCCTGAATGGCATCTTCCAGGCGTGACAGCTCTTTTTCTGCTACTTCAGAAAACATCAGTTTCTTTTCGTAAAGCTCTGTTGCTGCTTCACCAATATTTTTTGCATGATCTGACATCCGTTCAAAATCAGAAAGCACCATCAGGTATTTACCTACTTCTAAAGACTGATCTTCGTTCAGGTCGGCAGACGTGATCTTGGACAGGTAGGCTCCCAGTTTATCTTCGTAGCGGTCTAAGACTTCTTCCAGATCAAACACGCGCTTGATGCCTTCTTTGCTGTATTTTCTGCGGACACTGACTGCGCTGTATATGCTGTCCCGCGCTTTGATTGCCATAGAGTCGATCACCAGGCGGCTCTGCTCAATAGAAAGAGGCGGATGTTCCAGGAATCTCGGCTCGAGACGGTCCATATCTGCCTTCTCTGCAGCCGCCTCTTCCCCCTCCGGAAACATTACGCAGACCAGCTTTTCCAAAAGTCCGGTGGCGGGCGCCAGGAGAATGACGACCGCTAATCTGTACAGAGTGTTTGTGAGGGCGATAGTGACCATGGTCATAGACGTCGTCATAAATGAGAAATGGAAAGCTGCGTTCAGGGCATAAAAGATCGCACCGCAAAGGATCGCTCCGATAATGTCAATGATCAGATAGACAAAAGCGGTCCGCTTTCCGTTCGCGCTGGTCCCAAGCGCACTCAGCATAACAGGGACTGCCGCACCGATTCCGATACCCATTATGATCGGAAGCGCCATATCAAACTCCAGGGCACCGGTAACTGCCAGTGCCTGCAGGATACCGATAGCAGCGCTGGCGCTCTGGATCACCGCGGTGACCACAAGACCTGCCAGGACACCCAAAGCAGGATTGGTAAAGCTGGTCAGAAGATAAATAAAATTTGGATCCTCCCGCAGAGGCTCAATAGCTCCGGACATCATGCTCATGCCAAACATCAGAACGGCAAATCCCATCATGATCCCGCCTACATTTTTCAGAGAATTCTTTTTGACGAACATCCAGAGAATAATACCGATCAGGGCGACAATTCCGGTAAGAACTTCTGTGCTAAGGATCGATGCCACACTGGACTTGCCACCACTCAGGCTGTTGAGACAGAGGATCCAGCCTGTAATACTGGTTCCCAGGATTGCACCAAGAACGACGCTGATGCCCTGCTTAACCTTCATCATCCCGGCATTAACAAAACCCACGACCATGACGGAAACGGCAGAAGAAGACTGCACAACAGCAGTCACTCCGGTTCCAAGTGCAACACCTTTTATGGTATTTCCGGACAGTTTATAGAGGATGACTTCCATCTTGCTGCCGGCAACTTTTTTCAGTGAGTCTCCCATGACGGACATACCGAACAAGAACAGGGCAATACCGCCAATTAGAGACAGGATACCTGCGATATCCATAAAGCTCCTTTCTAGTCAAAACTATTTGCTGCAAAACGCTCTGCAAACGTTATCTCATGGAATAAGAGCCTATGTCAAGCACTGTTAAGAGTTTATCAAGTGAGTATCATCTTTCTTGTAATCACCTGATTCTTTTTATGAAATTTACTTTGCCTTTTCCGTGTGCTAACATCATTTTAAAAGAAAGTCTACTTTATTAGGAGAAGGGAGTTTATGTTATGGCACAGTTAACAGAAAAAGAAAACTACTTGATGTGTCTTGCCGGTGAGCAGCCAGAATGGATCCCACATATGTCGATGGATCCGAAAAGACCGGGGCCAACAGGCAACGCATCTGTATCATGGTTAAGAAAACACTATGATCCGACCGGAGATCACAGAGATATCTTTGGTGTGGAATACATCACCAGTGCAGAGGCAGCAGGGGGCATGCTTCCAAAAACCTGGGACTTCATCCTGGATGACATCACCAAATGGCGCGATGTCATCAAAGCTCCGGATATCAGCGGATTTGACTGGGAGCAGATGGCAAAGAAAGATCTGGAACGTGCACATCTTGACCGTGTGAATCAGGCCGCTTCCTACGCTGCAGGCGGCACCGGATTTTTCCAGCATTTAATGGCTTTCATGGGCTTCACTGAGGGACTCTGCGCATTATTTGAAGAGCCGGATGAATGCGATGAACTCTTTGATTACATCTGCGATTTCTATTGCGAAGTGATTGAAAAAACGATCGACCTTTACAACCCGGACATCTTTACATTGACAGACGATACTGCTGCATGGAACAACCCGTTTGTTTCCCTGGATATGATGCAGCATTTCTTCGTGCCTCGTTATAAGAGACTCGCTGATTATGCACATGAAAGAAATATTCCGGTTACCCTTCATAACTGCGGAAAATGCGAGATCTTCATGGACGATATGGTCAATGTCGTAGGAATCAGCGGATGGAACCCGGCACAGAACTGCAATGACCTGGCAGCGATCAAGAAGAAATTCGGCAACCGCTTAGTCCTGACCGGATGCATCAACTCTTCCCAGACATTTGAAAAACCTGGCATTACAGAAGAAGAGATCCGGGAGATCGTCTGGGACGTTGCAAACAAGTATGCACCAGGCGGCGGATTTGCATTCCAGGTCCACTTTATCATGCCTGATCCGAATGATCAGTACATGATCTGGAAGAGTAATACCGTGAATGACATCATGGACGAAGTCAGCCACGAGTTTTATAAGAAATAGGTTATACATTTTTAGGAGGGATATTTATATGGCATTAACTGAAAAACAAAACTATCTGATGGCTCTTGCCGGCGAGCAGCCGGAATGGATCCCGTTTATGCGGATGGAGCCTGGTGTAAAAGGGCCGACAGCAATGGCTTCCCCGTCCTTCTTGATGAGGGCAATGGATCCGAACGGAGACCACAAAGACATCTTTGGTGTGGAATATATCACCAGCGCAGAGGCTGCCGGCGGTATGATCCCGAAAACCTGGGATTTCATCCTGGACGACATCACCAAATGGCACGATGTCATCAAAGCTCCGGATATTTCCGGCTTTGACTGGGAACAGATGGCTAAACATGATCTGGAGCGTTTTAAACCAGACCGCGAGAACTGCGCAGTAACCTATGGTGCAGGCGGCACCGGATTCTTCCAGCATCTGATGGCTTTCATGGGATTCACGGAAGGCCTCTGCGCACTGTATGAAGAGCCGGAAGAATGCGAAGCGCTTTTAGATTATATCTGCGACTTCTATGAGGAAGTCGTTAAGAACACCATCGATCTTTACAAGCCTGACATCTTATCTCTGACCGATGATACCGCTGCATGGAACAATCCGTTTGTTTCACTTGATATGATGCGGCAGTTCTTTGAACCGCGCTATCTCCGTCTTGCAAAGTATGCGCATGAAAGAAATCTTCCGGTCACTCTGCACAACTGTGGCAAGTGCGAGATCTTTATGGAAGATATGGTAGAAAACATCGGCGTCAGAGGATGGAACCCTGCACAGAACTGCAACGACCTGGCAGCGATCAAGAAGAAATTCGGTAACCGCTTAGTCCTGACCGGATGCATCAACTCCTCCCAGACTTTTGAAAAGCCTGGTATCACCGAAGAAGAGATCCGTGAGATCGTTTGGGATGTTGCCAACAAATACGCTCCAGGCGGTGGATTTGCATTCCAGGTATTTTTCATCATTCCAGACCCGACAGATCAGTTCGTTCAGTGGAAAAAAGCTACTGTTA